>NZ_JAFRFW010000259.1:0-2719 GCF_017434145.1 Saccharopolyspora sp.
ATCGACGGTCAGCAGCGCGGCCACCGACCCGAGCAGCCCGGGCACCCGGTCACCGGCGGCCAGCAGCGCGCCCGCGCCGTCCTTGCGGTTCAGGCCCATCGACAGCGCTTCGACGCGGGCCTTCCAGGAAGCGATCTCCCGCTCGGCGGCGCGCTCTTCCTTCACGAGCTCTTCCACGCGCGCCCGCGCCGCGTCGCGCGCTTCGGCCGCGTTGACCCGGCGTTCCTCCAGCCCGGCGTCGTCGGATTCCTGGCCACCGGTTTCGGCTTCGGCGTCGGCGTAGGCGGATTCGGCGACCTCGGCGCGTTCCTGCGCCTCGGCCAGCGAGGCGGTGAGCCGTTCCAGCTCGTCGCTGGTGGCGCTGACCTTGCAGCGCATCGACTCGACCTGGCCGGACAGCTTCGCCACGCCCTCGCGCCGGTCGGCGATCGCGCGCACCGCGGCCATGTGCTCCCGCTCGGCGTCCTTGAGCTGCGATTCGAGATCGGCGCGCCGGCGCTCCACCTCGCCCAGCGCCTCCCGGGCGCGTTCGACCTCCTCGCGCAGCTCGATCTCCTGCTCGGCGGCTTCGGCGGCTTCCTCTTCGAGCTGGTCCGGGTCGCGGCCGCTGCGTTCTTCGACGTTCTGCGCGGTGAGGTGCTTGTGCCGCTCCTCGGCCAGCCGCAGCGTGGAGTTGAGCCGTTCTTCCAACGCGGAGAGCCGGTACCAGGTGTCCTGGGCGCGGTTGAGCCGCGGCGCGTCGGCGGCGACCTTCTCCTCCAGCCCCTTCTCCTCGGACTGGGCGAACTGCAGGTTGCGCTCGACCTCGGCGCGCTTGGCCTTCGCGTTCTCCTGGTCGGCCTGGTCGCGGGCCAGTTCGGCGCGGGCGCTGACCAGGTCGTCGGCGATCAGCCGCAGCCGCGCGTCGCGCAGGTCGGCCTGCACGGTCTGGGCCTTGCGCGCGATCTCGGCCTGCTTGCCGAGCGGTTTGAGCTGGCGGCGCAACTCGCCGGTGAGGTCGGTCAGCCGGGTGAGGTTGGCCTGCATCGCGTCCAGCTTCCGCAGCGCCTTCTCCTTGCGCTTGCGGTGCTTGAGCACGCCCGCGGCCTCTTCGATGAGCCTGCGGTGCTCGTCCGGCTTGGCCTGCAGGATCGAGGCCAGCTGGCCCTGCCCGACGATCACGTGCATCTCGCGGCCGATGCCGGAGTCGGACAGCAGCTCCTGCACGTCCATCAACCGGCAGGTGTTGCCGTTGATCTCGTACTCGCTGGCGCCGTCCCGGTACATCCGGCGGGTGATCGAGACCTCGGTGTACTCGATGGGCAGCGCGCCGTCGGCGTTGTCGATGGTGAGCGTGACCTCGGCGCGGCCCAGCGGCGCGCGCCCGGAGGTGCCGGCGAAGATGACGTCCTCCATCTTGCCGCCGCGCAAGGCTTTCGCGCCCTGCTCGCCCATCACCCAGGTCAACGCGTCGAGCACGTTGGACTTGCCGGAGCCGTTCGGGCCGACCACGCAGGTGATGCCCGGTTCGAAGCGCAGCGTGGTGGCCGACGCGAACGACTTGAACCCCTTCAGCGTCAGGCTCTTCAAGTGCACGGCTGCGATCGACCTTCCCGCGAGTCTGTGCGTGCGGCGTTCGCGCGAGCGTACCCGGCGCGGTGCGGGCTATTGCGGATAACCACGCAGGACGCGGGAGCTCTCAGCGCTCGACGAAGCCGTCCAGGCCGCCTTTCGGCTCCGTCCACTGCTCGCCGACGTGCTCCACCCGGCCCGGGGTTTCCGCGGAGCGCAGCGCGGCGAGCAGTTGCTCGCACGCGTGGCGGGGACCTTCGGCGACGACCTCGACCTTGCCTGCGGGCAGGTTGGTCGCGCTGCCGACCAGCCCCAGCTCCAGCGCCTTCGATCGGGTGAACCACCGGAACCCGACGCCCTGCACGTAGCCGTGCACCCGGGCGGTGAGGCGGGCGTCGCCGGAGTCCCTGCTCGCGGAATCGCTGCGGTCGGTCACACCCGCATGATGCCCGCTGCGGCGCGGATGCGGCCGACCCGCCCCCGCCTCCTTGATCAAACCGGCTGCGCACGGGGCCCACCCGGCGGCGGTGGCCCGCGCACCGGCGGCTACCGTGTCCGCTGATCCAGGAGTGATCCACGCGGTGCTGGACGTCCGACTTCGCCGGTCGAGGTCCGTACCGGGTCAGCGGCACGGGTTCGCCAGTCCGTGCCGGTGGGACTTCGAGGGCGGGAACGTTGATGGACCCTTTCGCACCGGACGCCGATGGGGCGCAGCCCCACGCCGAGCACCCGGACGCGCGGCCGCGCCGGTTCGTGCTGTGGGTGACCACCGGGGTCGTGGTCGCCACCGGTTTCGCCACCACCGCCGCGCTGGTCGTGGGCGGTCAGCAGCGCAACGACGTCAGCTCCGAACTCCCGCCAGGGCCTGCGGGGACGACGCTGGTCACCACCGACGGGTATCCGGGCACGCGGACGTCGGAGGCGCCGCCGGTGCTGGTTCCGCCGCCGATGGCGCCGGGCACGACTTCTTCCCCGAGCAGTTCCACGAGTTCTTCCGAGGAGTCCGAGGAGTTGCCGCCGCCACCGGAGACGACTTCGGAGTCCCCGCGGCCCACCGGCACGCCGACCGAGTCGCCGACCCCGCCGCAGCCGACCACGCCGCCGACCACGCCGAAGCCGCCGCCTCCGCCGCCGACGACCGATCCGCCCCCGACGACTCAGCCTCCGC
>NZ_JAFRFW010000260.1:0-1766 GCF_017434145.1 Saccharopolyspora sp.
CGGCCCGCGCGGATGACCGGCTGGGCGAGCTGGCAAGGACTCACCCGCAGCGACCTGCCCATGGCGCAGGGGAACCAGACCGTGAACATCGCGGGGCGGGTCGCGCACTGCGGATTCATCCCGGCAGGCGGCGGCCTGCTGCACTGGTGGTTCGACCTGCCGTGGCAGGACGGCGAGCCGATCGGATCGGTCCGCGAGCTGCGCCGGGCGTTCGCCGGCTGGCCGGATCCGGTTTGGCCGCTGCTGGAGGAGATCGGCCCGGAGGACGTGGGCTTCTTCCCGCACATCCGGCACAAGGTTCCGCGGATCTGGGGCGGGCCGCGCACCACGCTGATCGGTGACGCCGTGCACGCGATGCCGCCCGCGGTGGCGCAGGCGGCGAACCAGACGCTGGAGGACGCCTGGCTGCTGTCGCACCTGCTCGGGGCCGTCGAGCGGCATCCGGAGGAGGCGCTGCGCAGCTACGAGTGCGAACGCAGGTCACGCGTGCTGAAGGTGTCGCGCACCGCCGCGCTCACCTCGGCGCAGCGCAGCACGCCGCTGCAGCGGCTCGGCCGGATGCCGAAGTCGATCGCCACCCGAAGCCAGGTCGCGTCGCTGCGCTCCGGCAGCACCGTCCTGCGCCCCCTGCCCGCCACCTGAAGCCGGAACACGCCCGCACTCCGAATCGGTGCTGCGCCCGGAGCCCGGCCGCGAAAAGGCCCGCCCGGCGGGTGCCGAGCGGGCCTTGGCGTCGCTTCGATCAGCGATGAGTGGTGTCGATCACGCGCCGAAGACGTCCGGGTCCGGGCCGACGCGCTTGCCGGTCTCCAGCCCTGCCAGCACCGTCATGTCGTCGTCGGCGAGCTCGAAGTCGAAGACCTCGATGTTCTGCCGGATCCGCGCGGGCGTCGCCGACTTCGGGATCGCGACGTTGCCCAGCTGCACGTGCCAGCGCAGCACGATCTGCGCAGCGGACTTGCCGTACTTCTCGGCGAGCGAGACCAGCGTGGAGTCCTCCAGCAGGCCCTTGCCCTGCCCGATCGGGCTCCACGCCTCGGTGACGATGCCGTGCTCGCGGTGGAACGCGCGCAGGTCGCTCTGCTGCAGGTTCGGGTGCAGCTCGATCTGGTTCAGCGCGGGCGTGATCTCGGTTTCCTCGAACAGCCGGCGCAGGTGCGGGATCTGGAAGTTGGACACGCCGATGGACTTGACCCGGCCGTCGGCGTGCAGCTTCTCGAACGCCTTCCAGGTCTCGACGTACTTGTCCTGACCTGCGGCGGGCCAGTGGATCAAGTACAGGTCCACGTAGTCGAGGCCGAGCTTGGTGATGCTCTCGTCGAACGCCTTCAGCGTCTCGTCGTAGCCCTGCCGGTCGTTCCACAGCTTGGTGGTGACGAACAGGTCCGAGCGCCGGACCCCCGATTCGGCGATCGCCTTGCCGACCCCTTCTTCGTTGCCGTACGCGGCAGCGGTGTCAATGCTGCGGTACCCGGCCTCGATCGCCGCCTGCACCGGCTCGATCACCTCGTCCGGCGGCACCTGGAAAACGCCGAAGCCGATCTGCGGGATCTCTGCGCCGGTGTTGAGCGTGAGGTTCGGAACCTGGGTCATCTACTCGTACCTTTCGGGTCGAACGTTGTCGTGGCCCGCACCGTCGGCGCGTCGTGCGGGGGAGCCGCCCCGTGCAACCAGCCGCGCGGGGCGCGGATTCCCGCCGGGGGCGCGTTCCATCACAGCACGCCGCCGGACGGCGAGCTATCCGCACCTGCCGGTCCCGCGCCGAG
>NZ_JAFRFW010000261.1:0-5795 GCF_017434145.1 Saccharopolyspora sp.
AACCGTCGAATGTTGCAGCGGATGCAACTGTTGACGCTCGCAAACGAGGACTATTGGTCTCGGTTGGGCTGGTCCGCTCTGACTCTAACTGCGAGATCACGCGTCTCCCAAGATCCGACTTGACTCGGTGATGCACTGTCCCATACTTTGTTGCATCTAATGCAAGATTTTGGGAGCGCTCCAGCTGCACTTCGACTGGTCACCTCGGCGTCGAACGTCGCTTTGGCGAACCCGGAGCAGCAGGTCTTCGACGCGATGATGGACGGCTGGCGGAATCAGCAGCTGTCGCGAGGGCTCCGTGAGCAGACCATCCAGAACCGCACGGCGACGGTGGCCCGCTTCCGGGATTTCGTGGACAAGCCGCCGTGGAGGTGGACGGTCGCGGACGTTGACGAGTTCACGAGAGAAGCCACCGATCGCACTCTGACGCTGTCCACCCTGCGTCACCACCATGGCGCAATCCGTGGGTTCTGCGACTACCTGACGAATCCGTTGTACGACTGGATGGAGATCTGCGATCGGGAGTTCGGCGAGATCCCGTCGCAGGTGTGCTTGCCGTGGAACACGGTCGCGCATCGGTTTGAGTTCGAGGGCGATGGAAAGCGCCGGCCGTTCACCTACGACGAGGTGGAGGACCTGTTCGACACCGCTGACGCCCGGGTCGAGCTGCTCGTGAGCTCGGGACGAAAAGGCGCGCTCGGGGCGCTTCGGGACGCGCAGCTGCTGAAGACGGTCTACGCGTTCGGGCTGCGCCGCACCGAGGCTGTGATGCTCGACACCGTCGACCTGCACCACAACGCCAAGATGCGCCAATGGGGACGTTACGGTGCGATCCACGTGCGCTGGGCGAAGGCGGCGGGAGGCGGCGCTCCTCGTCGTCGCACGGTGCTGCTGGTGCCGGAGTTCGACTGGTGGGTGCCGGGCATGCAGCAGTGGCTCGAGCAGGCCCGGGAGCGGTTTGCGCCCGGTGACGACCTCGACGCGCTCTGGGTGACCGAGCGACGCACCCGCCTGTCCGCCGGCTACCTCGACCGGAGGTTCGCGGAACTGCGCGACGAGGCCGGCCTGTCGAAGGATCTGACGCTGCATAGCCTCCGTCATTCCTACGTCACGCACCTGCTCGAGTTCGGCTACGCCGAGCGATTCGTGCAGGAGCAGGTCGGGCACATGCACGCGTCGACGACGTCGATCTACGCCTCCGTCAGCTCGGACTACAAGAACCGGGTGCTCGCAGAGGCGTTGAAGGCCCTCATCGAAGGAGAAGCGGATGACCGTTGAACTTGAGACCGGATGGAACCTGCGCAGCGTGATGGCGTCACGCGGCATCTTCCAGACCTCCAAGCTGAAACCTCTGCTTGAGGAGCGCGGCATCGACCTCTCCCGCGAGCAGGTCTATCGGCTGGTGACGCAACCGCCGCAACGGGTGCGTCTCGACGTCCTCGCCGCGCTCTGCGACTCGCTGGAGTGCTCCCTCGACGATCTTGTGACAATCACCCGCCGCGAGGCCGCGGCCCCGATCGCCGTGGGCGAAGAAGCGACGCGCGGGTCGATCGGCGATCTCAGGCCCGTTCGCGCCACCATCCGCCGTCCACGCACCAAGTAGACCATCGTGGCCAAACCGCCGCAGGAGCCGCGCGTCGCAGAAGTCGTGATGCTCATCCAGTGGGTCGCGATCGAGATCCCGACGGAACGTCTCGCTGAGATCGTGAACACGGTCGCTCCGGTACCGCTCACGCAACGCCTACTCGAGCTCGCTCTCCTCAAGCAACCCGGAGTCCTCGAAGGACGTCACTCGAATGTGCCGGTGACAGTCCAGGACCTCGCGCACGCGCTCGTCGCTGAGGGCGCGAGTCGGGTCGTCCTGCCGACGTGCGAGTCGTGCGGTCGCGCCGTCCGCATGCCGCACAAGACGCCGAGCGGCGGGCGTCGCTGCTCCCGCTGCGAGCGGAACGCTAGATCCGTCGCATGCGCGACCTGCGACCGGGTGAGGCCGGTGCAGCGCACCATCGATGGGAAGCGATACTGCCGTGAATGCTGGCGTGCTGATCCGCGTTCCTTCGACCACTGCTCACGGTGCGGTCAGCGCGCGACCATCGTTGTCCGTCGTCCCGGGCTCGTCTGCCTGGCCTGCTACACCGCTCCGATCAAAACCTGCGGGCTCTGCGGAGAACCCGGCCGGGTTGCATCCCACCTCGATGGACGGCGCGTCTGTGCCCGCTGCTACTACGCAATGCGTACCCCGCAGCCCTGCCCTGAATGCGGTCGCAAGGTGTTCCTCACCGGGTTCATGAACGCCCAGAAGGTCTGCGCAGACTGCGCCGGCGCGCCGATCACGATGGCGTGCCCCGGCTGCGGCTCGATCGAAGAAGTGCGCAAACACCGCCTCTGCGCCGAGTGTCGGCGGCCGATCACCATCCAGCGGCTTCTCTGCGACGAGACAGAGGACATTCGCCCTGAACTTCAGCCTCTTGCGGATTACCTGCTCACGCACCATGGCAAAGCAAATTCTCTGGAGCGATGGCATCACAAGAGCAAGTGCGCCGCCGTGCTCCGCGAACTTGCCGAGGGAACCCTGCCTCTCGCCGCCGATGCGATCATCACCAGAGCCCAGTCGGGGCAGTCCGTGGCATTCCTCCTCTCGCTGCTGGTTCGCTCCGGCGTACTGCCGGAGCTTGACGTCGAGGCCGCGCGCTTCGACCACTGGTTCGAGAAATGGTTATCAGAGGTTGGGCACGCCGAAGACCGGCTTGTCCTGCGCCGGTACTGCACCTGGGAGTTGCTCCGTTCGACGCGCGCATTCCGGGCGGTGTCTCGCGGCCCATCGAACCCTGCGGCTGGGTTCCAGCGGCAACGCGCAGCGCTCAAACACTGCGCCGCGCTCCTGCACGAGATCAGATCGCAACACGAGACGCTCGCCACCTTCCCCCAGCGTCGCCTCGACGCGTTTCTCACGGACTCTCCAAGCCAGCGAGACGCGTTGGCACCCTTCACCCGCTGGCTGCGACGCCACCATCTGAGCACCCTCCGCGTCGAGTTCCGGCCGAGTCGCCTCGAGGGCCGGCACTACGAGTCCGACCACCGATGGCAGATGGCCCGCCGATTCCTCACGGACACGGACATGGACTCCAAGACCCGGGCTGCGGGCCTGCTCGTGCTCCTCTACGGCATCCAGCTCACCCGCATCATCACCCTCACCCGCGATCAGGTCGACGCGACATCCCAGCCCGTGAAGCTCACTATCGGGGCGGAACCGATCGAGCTCCCCAAGGTTCTCGGAGACGCGATCATCGACCTCGTCGACGCGTCGATGCGCCATCCCGAAGGATGGCTATTCCCCGGCAGAAACCCGGGACTCCACCTCACCCCGGGGCCGATCAGTCGCCGCCTCCGCGCCGAAGGGCTCCGCTCCGGAAGCGCACGGACAACCGCCCTCATCGAACTCACCCGGCAGATGCACCCGCGGATCGTGTCCGACTTGCTCGGCATAACACCGGCGTCGGCCGCCGCGTGGTCGCGCCTCGCCAGTGGGGACTGGTCCGACTACCCAAAGATCCGCTCGGCGTCCGATTGATAACGAAGCTCAGCCCAGCAGCGCCTTCGCCGCGTCGGCGAGCGTCCCGGTGCTGGGCTGGTAGTAGGCCCATTTCCCGCGCTGCTCGCGGGTGACCAGGCCCGCCTCGACGAGCAGCTTCATGTGGTGGGAGACCGTCGGCTGCGACAGGCCCACTGGGTCGGTGAGGTCGCAGACGCACATCTCGCCGGCACTGCTGCCGACGATCATGGAGAGCAGCTTCACCCGCGTCGGGTCGCCGAGCGCTTTGAAGACCTTCGCGAGGTCGTGAGCCGTGCCGTCGTCCATCGCCTGGCCGGGGGCGCAGCAGGAGCCTGCGCTGGTGTCGATAGTGACGGGCAGTGCGTTCATGGCTCCATTCTGCCCGACGTATTGACATCTGTCGATATGAGCCTCAAGATCGTTCCTGTCTCACATCGAAGAACGTCAATGCATGGAGGTCGCAGTGAATCCCGTCGTCGTCATCGGTGCCGGTCCGCAGGGACTGGCCGCCGCAGCCCACCTGATCGAGCGCGGGCTCGACACAATCGTCCTGGAGTCCGGCGACGCCACCGCCTCGGCCGTGGCCGAGTGGGGCCACGTGCGCCTGTTCTCGCCGTGGACCGAGCTCACTGATGCTGCCTCGCGACACCTACTGGAGCCGACCGGATGGTCGGCCCCGACGCAGGGCTACCCGACCGGCGCGCAGTGGATCGAGCAGTACCTCGCACCCCTCGCAGAGGCCCTCGGCGACCGCGTGCGCTACGGAGCGGGGGTCGTCGGCGTAGGCCGCAAGGGCCGCGACCTCTCCGTCGACGACGGCCGCGCCGAGCAGCCCTTCGTCGTCCACGTCGAGCGCGCGGACGGCACCGAGGAGCGGATCGAAGCGAGCGCCGTGATCGACGCCTCGGGCACCTGGCGCACACCGAGCCCCGCCGGAGCTGACGGGCTCCCTGCCCTCGGCGAGAGCGCAGCGACAGACGCAGGCCTCCTGGAGCACCGCATGCCCGCGATCGAGGACGCCAGTGCCCTGGCTGGCCAGCACGTCGTGGTCGTTGGCAACGGCCATTCCGCCGCGACCACGATCGGGATCCTGTCGCGGGTGGCCAAGCGCGAGCCGGGGACGCGGATCACCTGGGTGCTGCGCCGCGGCACGGTCGGCAACACCTTCGGCGGCGGCAGCGCCGACGAACTGCCGCAGCGCGGAGCGCTGGGTCAGCGCGCGAAGAAGGCCGTCGAGGACGGCCTCGTGGACCTCGTGACCGGGTTCCGCACCGAGCAGGTCGCCCTCGCCGCCGGCGAGGCGGTGCTGGTGGCAGAGGACGGCCGCCGGCTCGCGCCTGCCGCTCGGGTCTTCGTCGCCACCGGCTTCCGTCCCGACCTGTCCTTCCTCTCCGAGATCCGTCTCGACCTCGACATGCGCCTGCAGGCCCCGTCGAAGATCGCTGCGGAGGTCGACCCGAACGTGCACTCCTGCGGCTCCGTCCGGGCCACCGGCGCGGCCGACCTCGAGCAGCCCGAGCCGGGGTTCTACATCGTGGGAGCGAAGTCCTACGGCCGTGCGCCGACGTTCCTCGCCCTGACCGGGTTCGAGCAGGTGCGCAGCGTCGTCGCCGCGATCGCCGGGGACCGCGAGGCCGCGGGACGGGTGGACCTCGTTCTGCCCGACACGGGCGTGTGCGGCGGCTCGGGGCTCTTCGATGCGCCGGACGAGTCCGCCAGCGCGGGATCGTGCTGCGCGCCGGCCCCGCAGCTCATCCAACTCGACGTGGGTTCGGCATCCTAGGTTCACTACCCATTGGTTTCAGGTCAGTGCCTGCTGTATAGTTCAGTGCATGCTGACCATTGCTTCTCGCCTCGACGTCATGAACCGGCTGGGCCGGGCCATGGCGGACCCGACGCGCTCCCGGATCCTGATGACCCTGTTGGACGGGCCGAGCTACCCGGCCGTGCTCTCGCGCGAGCTGGAGCTGACGCGCTCCAACGTGTCGAACCACCTGACCTGTCTTCGCGACTGCGGGATCGTAGTCGCCGAGCCAGAGGGTCGGCAGACGCGCTACGAGATCGCCGACCCGCACCTCGCGGCGGCGCTCACGGCGCTGGTGGACGTGACGCTGGCCGTGGACGAGCACGCGCCGTGCGTGGACGCCGAGTGCACGGTGCCGGGCTGCTGTGGGACGGGAGCGGGCGCGTGAGCGCGGCGTGCGGCTGCGACGAGCCGGAGACCCGGGTCGGCGAGGAGGCC
>NZ_JAFRFW010000262.1:0-2196 GCF_017434145.1 Saccharopolyspora sp.
ACGGGACCGGCAGGCGGGTGCGGGCCGAGCGGGTGGTCGCCTTCTTCGACACCCCGCACGGCCGCTACGCGCAGCTGCGCCGGGACTCCCCGTCCGGCGACCCGTGGAGCACCATCGCCCCCGCCGACGACCGGCGGATGATCGCGCTGGTCGAAGAGCTGCGCGGCGAGCTCACCGGCCCCGCGGACGGCTTCGGGTCATAAGCCTTCGGCCGCGCCGAAATGCCCATCGCTTTCGGCGTGACCCGGCGTGCACGCGAAAGGGACCGCTCGCCCCTGCTGGGGACGAACGGTCCGCTCACTTCGATCTCGCGCCTTCGGGTCGACCGCGCAGCGATGACCGGGTACGCGACCGGCACCGCTGCGCAGCTGCTCCCGAACCGCGGCTCAGGCGATCGGTTCGGTGAGGTCCGGCCGGGCTTCCGGCGCCGCCGAACGCTTGGCGTCCGCAGCCTGGTCGTCCGGCTGGGTCTGCGAATCCCGCTCGGCCTCGACCCGCGCCGTGTACACCTCGATCTCGCGCGCGATCCGCTGCTCGTCCCAGCCGAGCACCTCGGCCATCACCCGGGCGACCGGCTCGGCCGACTCCACGCCGCGGTGCGGGGTCTCGATGCTGATCCGCGTGCGCCGGGTCAGCACGTCCTCCAGGTGCAGCGCGCCCTCGTGCGTGCACGCGTAGACCACCTCGGCCTTGAGGTAGTTCTGCGCAGCCGGGATCGGCTTGAGCAGCTCCGGGTTCTCGATCGACGGCGCCAGCACCTCGTGCACCTGCGAGCCGTAGCGGTCCAGCAGGTGCCGGATGCGGTACGGGTGCACCCCGTGCGCCGCGGCGATCTGATCGGCCTGGTTGACCAGCGCGTGGTAGCCGTCCGCGCCGAGCAGCGGCACCCGGTCGGTGATCGACGGCGCGATCCGCCCGGACAGGTCCGGCCCGATCGCGTCGACCGCGTCAGCCGCCATGACCCGGTAGGTCGTGTACTTGCCGCCGGCGATCGCCACCAGACCCGGCGCTACCCGGGCGACGGCGTGCTCGCGGGAGAGCTTCGAGCTCTCGTCGCTCTCCCCCGCCAGCAGCGGCCGCAGGCCCGCGTACACGCCCTCGATGTCCTCGTGCTTCAACGGCGTGGCCAGCACGGTGTTGACGTGTTCGAGGATGTAGTCGATGTCCTTCTTGGTCGCCGCCGGGTGCGCCAGGTCCAGGTTCCAGTCGGTGTCGGTGGTGCCGACGATCCAGTGGCTGCCCCACGGCACCACGAACAGCACCGAAGTCTCGGTGCGCAGGATCAGCCCGGACTCCGAGACGATCCGGTCCCGCGGGACGACGATGTGCACGCCCTTGCTGGCGCGGACCCGGAACCGGCCGCGGCTGCCGGAGAGCCGCTGCAGCTCGTCGGTCCACACCCCGGTCGCGTTGATCACGGCCTGCGCGCGGACCTCGGTCTCCTCGCCGGTCTCGGTGTCGGTCAGGCGCACCCCCGCGACCCGGTCGGCTTCCTGGAGGAAGCCGCTGACCTGGGTGGAAGTGGACACGACCGCGCCGTAGCGGGCGGCGGTGCGCGCGACGGTCATGGTGTGCCGCGCGTCGTCGGACTGGGCGTCGTAGTAGCGGATGCCACCGACCAGCGCGTTGCGCTTCAGCGCCGGGACCATCCGCAGCGCACCGGCCCTGCTGAGGTGCTTCTGCCCGGGCACCGAACGCGCGCCGCCCATCGTGTCGTACATCAGCAGACCGGCCGCGGTGTACGGGCGCTCCCACACGCGGTGGCTCAGCGGGTACAGGAACGGGACCGGCTTGACCAGGTGCGGAGCGATCCTGGTCAGCATCAGCTCGCGCTCCCGCAGCGCCTCCCGGACCAGCGAGAACTCCAGCTGCTCCAGGTAGCGCAGCCCGCCGTGGAACAGCTTGCTGGACCGGCTGGAGGTGCCCGCGGCCAGATCGCGGGCCTCCACCAGCGCGACCCGCAGCCCGCGGGTCGCCGCGTCCAGCGCGGTGCCCGCTCCGGTGACGCCGCCGTCGCCGGGGACGATCGAGGTGACAGTGTCGACGCAGTCGACCATCCCGCTGCCTGGCGTTCTCGTCGAGCTGCGCCGGATCCATGTCCGAGCCCACGCCCACGGTGGACAGGTATGTGACCGGCTTGAGCCGGGTGGTCAGCGCCATGCGCACCAGCTCGGCGGTGCCCACCACGTTCGGGCC
>NZ_JAFRFW010000263.1:0-17226 GCF_017434145.1 Saccharopolyspora sp.
AGTGGACAAGGTCCTCGCGGAACTGCCCGCGGAGCTGGGCGCGGTGGTGCACGCCGCGGGCGTGCTCGACGACGGCGCCATCGGCTCGCTGACCCCGGAACGGCTGGACGCGGTGCTGCGGCCCAAGGCCGACGCGGCGTGGCACCTGCACGAGGCCACGCGCGAGCACGAACTGTCCGCGTTCGTGCTGTACTCCTCGGTCGCCGGAGTGATCGGCGGACCCGGGCAGGGCAACTACGCCGCGGGCAACACCTTCCTGGACGCGCTGGCCCGGCTGCGCCGCGACCAAGGCCTGCCCGCTCGCTCGCTGGCCTGGGGACCGTGGGAGCCGGTCGGTGGCATGACCGGCGACCTCACCGCGACCGACGTGCAGCGGATGGCCGACTCCGGCCTTCCGCCGCTGCCGCTTCAGCAGGGCTTGGCGCTGTTCGACGCAGCATCGGCCCGCTCGGAGGAGCTGGTCGTGGCGATGCGCACCGGTGCCTCCGGACTGCGCGCGAGCGGGTCTGTCCCGCCCGCGCTGCGCGGGCTCGTGCCCGCCGGACGGCGCACCGCGGCCGCTTGGCGCGATGGCGGCAACGGGCGCTCGATGCTGGACCGGCTCCGCGAGCAAGGCCCGGCCGAGCGGGAGCGGTCGCTCACCGACCTGGTCGTGCGGCACACCACCGAAGTCCTCGGCCACTCCGGCGCCGCGGCGGTCGAGGCCGACCGCGACTTCCTGGCGCTGGGCTTCGACTCGTTGATAGCGGTGGAGCTGCGCAACCGGCTCGGCGAGGCGTTGGGACTGCGGCTGCCCGCCTCGGTGGTGTTCGACACCCGCACCCCGGCGGCACTGGCCCGCTGGCTGTCCAACGAGCTGACCGACCGGCTCGGCGAGGCTGGCGGGAGGGGAACGGGCGGCAGCGGCAACCCGAACGACAGCCTGGTGAACCTGTTCCTGGCCGGCGTGCACAGCGGCAAGCGCAAGGAATCCATGCGGATGCTCGGCGCGGTCGCCGCGACCCGCCCGACCTTCGAGCACCCGGCCGAGCTCGCCGAGCTGCCGGAACCGGTCACCCTGGCCGACGGTCCGCCCGACCCGCGGCTGATCTGCATCAGCTCGCCCGGAGCGACCGGCGGTGTGCACCAGTACGCCCGGATCGCCGCGCACTTCCGCGGGCAGCGGCACGTCTCGGCGCTGCCACTGGCCGGTTTCGGCACCGGCGAACAGCTGCCCGAGCACGGCACGGCCGCCATCCGCTCGGTGGCCGAAAGCGCGCTGCACGGCACCGACGGCGACCCGTTCGTGCTGGTCGGGCACTCCACCGGCGGCACGATCGCCTACCACGCGGCCGGCATGCTGGAAGCGACCTGGGGCGTGCGCCCGGACGCGGTGATCCTGCTGGACACGCTGAGCCTGCGCTACGAGGACAACGACGACATCGACTACGACGAGGTCGCCCGGTACTACCTGGCCGACATCGACTCGCCATCGGTGAACCTCGACAGCGCCCGGCTCTCGGCGATGGTGCACTGGTCCAACAAGGTCGCCGCGATCACCGGTGCGCCGGTGACCACCGCGCCTACGCTGCTGGTGCAGTGCTCGGTGCCGTTGCCGGGCAGCCGCGGCAGCAGGCCGGAGCCGCCGTTCCGCACCGACCGGATCAGCGTGCTCGAGGCCGACCACCTGTCGCTGGCCAAGGAGCACTCCGATCGCACCGCCGCGCTCATGCGCGACTGGCTGGCGAGCCTGCCCGCGGACACCTCCGCCGATGTCCCCGCGGGACCGGCTTCCGAGTTCTGAGCAACGCATCCGGGGCCGCCGTCCGGCCGCCCCGTCCGACCCACTCCGCGGAGGTACCGCCGATGAGCCAATCCCTCGACCTGCCCCAGTTGGGCACCGAGCCGTCCGCGATGCTGCGGCCGCCGCAGGAGCTGCGCGACCTGCAAGCGACGGCCCCGGTGTGCCGGGTGCGCACGCCCGCCGGAGATCCGGCCTGGCTGGTCACCCGGCACCACACGGTCAAGCAACTGCTCAAGGACGAGCGGCTCAACCGGTCGCACCCGGACCCGGCGAACGCGCCCCGCTACGTCGACACCCCGTTCTTCAACCTGCTGATCACCGACACCGATCCGGAGCGGGCGCACCAGCTGCACCGCGAGATGCGCGCGCTGCTGACGCCGAGCTTCTCCGCGCGCAGGCTGAGCAGGCTGCGGCCGACGATCGAGGCGCTGGCCGAGGAGATGGTGCAGGGCCTGATCGCCAAGGGACCGCCCGCCGATCTGCACGGCGATTTCTCCCAGCCGTTCGCGCTCAACGCGCTCTACGAGCTGATCGGGGTGCCTGCCGCGGACCGGCTCAAGATCGTCGAGCTGATGGGCCGGATGTCCGGGCTGAACGATCCGGCCTCCGCCGAGCAGGGCGCCAACGAGCTGTTCGCGTACCTGGCCGAACTGGTCGGGCGCAAGCGCGGGGCGCTCGGCGAGGACGTGATCTCCCGGCTGATCGAGGCCGAAGTGGACGACGAGCGGATCGGCACCCTCGCGGCGGGCGTGCTGTTCGCCGGGCTGGACAGCGTGATCGGGCACATCGACGTCGGCGTGCTGGTGCTGTCGAACAACCCGGACAAGCTCGCCGAGGCGATGAGCGATCCGGGCAAGATGGCGATCGCGGTCGAGGAAGTGCTGCGAGCCGCCAAGGCGGGCAGCTCGATGCTGCCGCGCTACGCCACCGACGACGTCGAGGTCGGCGGCGTGACCATGCGCGCAGGGGACCTGGTGCTGCTGGACTTCACGCTGTCCAACTTCGACGAGGAAGCCTTCGACCGCCCGGAGGAGTTCGACACCACCCGCGCGCCGAACCCGCACCTGACGTTCGGGCACGGCATCTGGCACTGCATCGGCGCACCGCTGGCGCGGGTGGAGCTGCAGACGGCGTTCACCACGCTGTTCCGGCGGCTGCCGGACCTGCAGGTCGGGGTGCCCGCCGACGAACTGCGCCACGAGTCCGGGCAGCTTTCCGCGGGACTGCTGGAACTTCCGGTGACCTGGTGACCGGGCCCGTCCTCGCTCCGCGGACGTCGTAGTCGCCGGTGGCACCGCCGGTAGTCTGATTCGCGGATCTCGGCGATGCTTCGGCGTGGTCGAGTCGGGAGGTCGTCCGAACAGGAGGTTGCTGTGCAGGTCATCATCGTCGGAGCGGGGATCGGCGGGCTGACCGCGGCGCTGCGGCTGCACCAAGAAGGCATCGATTGCGTCGTCTACGAGCAGAGCGAGCAGAGCGGGGAGCTGGGCGTCGGGATCAACGCGTTGCCGCACGCGGTCAAAGAGCTCGCCGAACTCGGTCTGCTCGACTCGCTGGACGAGATCGGGGTCCGTACCCGCGACCTGTACTACGCGCACCGGCTGGGCCCGGTGATCCTGCGCAAGCCGTGCGGGCTGGACGCCGGATTCACGCTTCCCCAGTTCTGCCTGCACCGGGGCAGGTTGCAGGGCATGTTGCTGCGGGCGGTCCGGGAACGGCTCGGCGCCGACGCGGTGCGGACCGGGCACCGGCTGACCGGCTTCGACCAGGACGCGAGTGAAGTCCGGGCGCACTTCGACCGGCGCGGTGCCGCGCCGGTCACCGTGCGCGGCGACGTCCTGGTCGCCGCCGACGGAATCCACTCGGCCGCGCGGTCCATCCTGTTCCCCGCGGAAGGAGCGCCGCGGTGGAACGGCGTCCTGATGTGGCGCGGCGCCACCGACTGGCCGGAGTTCGACGGCGGTCGTTCGATGATCGTCGCCGGTGGCACCGCGGCCAAGCTGGTGATCTACCCGATCGCGGAGGGCCGCAGCGCGGGCACCAAGCTCACCAACTGGGCGGTCTGCATCCGCACCGGGCAACCCGGTGCTGCGCCGCCGGAGCGGCAGGACTGGGCCAGACCCGGCGACCGGCGAGAACTGGCCCGGCACGTCGAGCGGTTCTGCTCGCCCGCGGTCGACCACGCCGGACTGGTCGAGGCCACCGAGGAGATCTTCGAGTTCCCGATGTGCGACCGCGATCCGCTGCCCGCCTGGTCACGTGGGCGGGTGACGTTGCTGGGCGACGCCGCCCACCCGATGTATCCGATGGGCTCCAACGGCGCCGGTCAGGCGATCCTCGACGCCACCGCTCTCGGCGGGCACCTGGCGCGGTGCTCCGACCCCACCGAGGCGCTGCTGGCCTACCAGGACGATCGCCTGGCGGCCACCAGCGAGGTGGTGCTGCGCAACCGCGAAGGCGGACCGGAGAACGTCATCGACGAGGTCGAACGTCGTGCGCCGCAGGGCTTTTCGCACATCGACGAGGTGATCGACGCGGCGGAGCTCGAGGCAGTCGTGGCCGGCTACGCCCGGGCGTCGGGTTCCTCGCAGCAGCAGGTGAACGAGCCCGGTCGGTGACCTCCCGGGCGCCGCAGGCGCCTTTCGCCCGACCGGCGCCGCAGGCGCCTTGCGCCGAACCGGTCGCTCAGGCGCCCTCCACCGAACCGGGCGGCAGGAAGTCGACGTCGTGCTGCGCCGACACCCGGACCACCTCGGCCGGGTCTTCGAGGTCGTGCAGCTTGTCGAACAGCTCCGCGAGCCGTCCCGCCGGGCTCACCCAGAACAGTCCGCGGGCGATGTTCTCGCTGCGGTTGTAGTAGGCGTGCGGGAGGCCCTTCGGCATCAGCACGGTGTCGCCGGGGCCCGCGGTCTCCCACTCGCCGTCGAGGTAGAGCGTGAACACGCCCTCCAGGATGTAGATGTGCTCGTCCTGGGTCGGATGCACGTGTGGCGGTACGCCGGTGCCCGGCGGGTCCAGCGTCTCGAACGCGAAGCTCGATTCGCTGGCCGCCTTCATGGAATAGGTGTGGCCGAGCACGTTCCACACCTTGTTCCGCATGCCCTCCCGGGCCGGCGTGATCCCCTTCGGCAGGGGACCGAGCACGATTTCGTCGCCGGTCATCACACTTCCTGAGCCGATGGTTCGTCGGCTACGCACTCTGCGCCATTCCGTTGCCCGTGTACAGCCGCCAACGGGTGATCACGGGTGTGCTCCACCCGGCCGATTCGCCGTGGAAATTGCGCGGTGCGTGTTCCGCTCGAGGTGGCGGGTGCGTACATTGATCTACTCTGCATACGTAGTCAGGATGGTGGGAGCGGGATCATGGTGGTGTCCAGGCGATCGTTCATGCTCGGGACCGGTGCGGCGCTCACGGGTGTGGCGCTGGCTCCGCACTCGGCGGGAGCCGCACGCGGAGCATCCGGTGTGGACGGTCCTTCGTGGCTGGCCGACACCGTGCTGTACCAGATCTATCCGCAGAGCTTCGCCGACACCGACGGCAGCGGCATCGGCGATCTGCGCGGCATCATCGAACACCTCGATCACCTGCAATGGCTGGGAATCGGCGCGATCTGGGTCAACCCGGTGTTCCCCTCACCGCTGACCGACGCCGGTTACGACATCGCCGATTACACCGGTGTGCATCCGCGCTACGGCGACGAGGACGACGTCGTCCGGCTGGTCGAAGCCGCGCGCAGCCGCAGCATCCGGGTGCTGTTCGACCTCGTGGCCGGCCACACGTCCGACCAGCACGGCTGGTTCCTCGACTCGCTGCACGACGACACCGATCACCGCTACGTCTGGGCCACACCGGACCAGTTGCCCGACGACGGCACGCTCCCGGAGGATTTCGTCGCCTCGCCGGGCCCGCGCGCAGGTGCGTTCCTCAAGAACTACTACGACACCCAGCCCGCGATCAACTACGGCTACGCGCGCATGAACCCGGACGAGCCGTGGCGCCAGCCGGTCGACGCCGAAGGTCCGATGCGCAACCGCGCCGCGATCCGCGAGGTCATGGATCACTGGCTGCGGCTGGGGATCTCCGGGTTCCGCTGCGACTTGGCCGCCACCTTGGTCAAGGACGACCCCGGCTGGGTCGAGACCGGCAAGCTGTGGGGCGAGCTGCGCGAGTGGGTTCGCAGGCACCACCCGGACGCCGTGCTGATCTCCGAATGGGGCGATCCGGCCACGTCGGTGCCCGCGGGTTTCGACGCCGACTTCTACCTGCCGGTCAACGGTCCGGGCGACGGCGCACCGTGGAAGTCGTTGTGGCACGAGAACCCGTACTTCGGCGCCGAGGGCACCGGCACCGCGAAGATCTTCGTGGACGCCTGGACCGAGGCGACCGGGGACATCGGCCGCGGCCGCATCATGCTGCCGACCGCCAACCACGACAGCGCGAACCGGCTCAACGACGGCGTCCGCACCCCGGAGGAACGTCCCGCAGCGTTCGCGTTCCTGCTGACCTGGCCGACGATTCCCGCGATGTACTACGGCGAGGAGATCGGCATGCGGATGATCGAGGGCCTGCCCGATGTCGAAGGCAGCGCCGGACGCCAGCGCAACCGCACGCCGATGCAGTGGAACGCCGGGCCCAACGCCGGGTTCTCCGAGGCGCCCGCCGAGGACCTCTACATCCCGATCGACCCGGACCCGGACCGGCCGACCGTCGAAGCGCAGCGCCGCGATCCGGGCTCGCTGCTGCACTTCGTCCGGCGGCTGCTGGCGTTGCGCAAGCGGTACCCCGAACTCGGCACGCAGGCCGACGTGCGGGTGTTCTCGGACGGCTATCCGCTGACCTACCTGCGCGGCGACCGGTTCCTGGTCACCGTCAACCCGCGCCGCGACCCCGCGACGATCACCGTTGCGGACGGCCGCGTGCAGGACGCCAGGCCCGTCGAGGACAGCGGTGTCCGCCTGGACGGCGAAGCGATGACCGTCCCGGGATTCGGCTACGCGATCCTCGATCTGAACGGCTGACCGGATTCGTTGCGGTGCGCCCGCACCGAATCTTGACGGTACGGGGGCCGCGGGCTAGCCTCCGACGAACTTCATACGTATGCACAATGTCCACCGGCGTCGTGACCCCTGGAGATGCCCATGTCAGTCGGAATGCCGGGCCCGCCAGCCCCCGCCCTCGCGGCAGACCAGCAGCAGGCGCCGGCGAAGATCCGCCGAGCGGTCTACGCGGGCGGCGTCGGCAACTTCGTCGAGCAGTTCGACTACGGGCTCTACGGCTACATGGCGCCGATGCTGGCCTCGTCGTTCTTCCCGGGCGGCAACAGCGCGGCGACGGTGATGAGCACCTACGCGGTCCTCGCCGTCGCCTGCGTGTTCCGCCCCCTCGGCGGAACGCTCGTCGGCCGCTGGGGCGACCGCGTCGGCCGGAAGAAGGCTCTGCTGTGGACGATCGTCATGATGGGCGTGTCCACCGCGCTGATCGGCGCCCTGCCGACCTACCAGCAGGTCGGCTTCCTGGCACCGCTGCTGCTGGTGCTCATCCGGACCTTCCAGGGGATGATCTCCGGCGGTGAATACGTCGGCGCGGTCGCGTTCATCATGGAGTGGGCGAAGCCGCACCAGCGCGCCTACTACACCTCGTACGCCTCGAACAGCTGCTTCCTCGGCATCCTCGGCGGCGCGGGCGTCGCGGCGCTGGTCAGCACCGCGTTCGAGCAGCCGGTGCTGGAATCCTGGGGCTGGCGGATCCCGTTCCTCGCGGTGCTGCCGTTGTCGCTGCTCGGGTTGTGGCTGCGCAGCCGCATCGAGGAGACGCCGGAATTCATGCGCGAGACCGAAGGCGGCACGAACATCGTCAAGGCGCCGGTGCGCGAGGCGCTGCGCGAGCAGTGGCGCCCGATCCTGGTGTTCTGCGGAGCCTCGATCATGCTGGCGATCCTGTCCTACACCTGGGTCACCTACTACCCGGAGTACCTGACCAGCAATGTCGGGCTCACCCGCTCGCAGGCGCTGCTGTCCAACCTCATCTCGGTGGCCGTGCTGATGCCGCTGCTTCCGCTGGCGGGCAAGCTCTCGGACCGGATCGGCCGCAAGCCGATGCTGATCAGCGGTGCGCTGGCGTGCATCTTCCTCGTTCCGCTGGCGTTCGCCATCGGCGAGCAGGGCAGCTTCACCGCCGCGGTCGGCAGCCAGCTCGTCTACATCGTCCCGGAGTTCTTCCTCACCGGGATCGTGACGACGTGTTCGGCCGAGCTGTTCGCGACCCGCACCAGGTTCAGCGCGAGCGCGATCGCCTACAACAGCTCGTTCTCGATCTTCATGGGTGTCACGCCGTTCATCGCGGCGTTGCTGGTCGACCGGTTCGGCACGATCTACGCGGTGTGGGCCTACCTCGCCGCGGCGGCGGTGCTGGCGCTGGTGGTGGTCACGGTGTTCATGAAGGAGACGTACCGCAGCGAGCTCGGCGCGAACAAGTTCGCCTGAACCGGCCCGTGACCGGTCATCCGCGGCGGGTGGCGGGAGGCGCGTGGGTTCCTCTGCGCACGAGTTCCGGTGCGAAAGCCACGCGCCGCGCGGGATCGCCCGCGTCACCGGAGAGGCGTTCGACGAGCAGCCGGGCGGCGGCCCTGGCCATCTCTTGGAGGTCGTAGCGGATCGTGGTGAGCGAGAAGGCCTCCCAGGACGCTATCGGCAGATCGTCGAAGCCCACCAGCGTGAGCTCATCGGGAATGCGGACGCCCGCCCGCAACGCGGCGTTGTAGGCGCCGATGGCCACCACATCGTTGCCGCAGAACACGGCCGTGAGGTCCGGATCAGCGGCGAGGAGTTCGGAAAGTCCGAGGTAGCCGGTGTCGAAGTCGTAGGAACCGCGGCGGATCCGGGTCGCGGGCAACGCGATGTCGGCCTCGGCGAGCGCGTCCACGAAACCGGCCTCGCGATCCCGGCCGGAGCTGGTGTCGGTCGAGCCGCCCAGCAGCGCGACCCTGCGGTGCCCGAGCGCGATCAGTTCCTCGGCGGCGAGCCTGCCGCCGCGCTCGTTGTCGACCGCGGCCGAGTCGGCGCCGTCGCGCCCGTCGACCCGGTTGAGGAACACGAACGGGATCTGCTTGCGCCGCAGCGCATCGGGGAGCTCGGAGCCACTGGTCGCGGTCGTCAGCACCGCGCCGTCGATGGAGTGGTCGAGCAGTCCCTCGGTGGCCAAGGCGTCGTCGGAACGTTCCGCCAGCAGCATCATGCGGTAGCCGCAGCGCTCCAGCTCGTCGTGCAGCGGACCGATCAGGTGCGGGTAGAACGGGTTGGTCAAGTCGCTGACCAGCACGCCGATCCGGCGAGTGGTGTGCGTGGACAGGCTCCTGCCTGCCTCGCTCGGCACGTAGTTGAGGACCTGCGCGGCGTGGCGGACGCGGTCCTGCGTCGCCGCGGAAACCCGCGGATCACCGCGCAGCGCGCGCGAGACCGTCGCCTGGGACACGCCCGCGAACCTGGCGACGTCGTGACTCGTGATCGACATGGAACCTCCTGGAATACGGAGTCTAGTCGGCGTCATCGGTCGAGCTCTTGCACGGTGTTCGGCCCGGTCAGCACCCGGTTGGTCATTGACCGCCGCTCCGCCGCTGCGGTAGTACATACGTATTCATAGTTTTGGTCGGAGGGAGCGGGGATGCAGCAGCAGCCGGTACGGGTCAGCGAGGCCGAGAGCGCGCGGCGGACGATCCGGCGCAGCGATTTCGTGTCGTGCGACCAGGCGTTCATCGACTGCCGCACACCGGGTTCGCAGCGCAAGGAGAACTACGCGATGATCGGGCCCGGGGTGTCGCAGAATTCCAAGCAGGTCATCAACCTCCGCGAGCCGCACGGCTACAACATCGGCGCGGCCGCGATGCCGCAAGGGGTCACCAACAACCTGCACCTGCACTTCACCGCCGAGGTGTTCCTGTGCTTCCGCGGCGAGTACCTGCTGCGCTGGGGAGCTGACGGGGACGAGGGGGAGCTGGTGCTCCGCGAGGGCGACATCGCCTCGATTCCGACCTGGATCTTCCGCGGCTTCACCAACATCGGCCCGGACGACGGGTGGCTGTTCACCTCGCTCGGCCACGACGAGACCGGCGGCATCATCTGGGGCCCCACCGTGTTGCGGGACGCCGCCGGGCACGGGCTGCACCTGACCGAGGACGGCCGGCTGATCGACACGGTCGCCGGGGACGAGCCGCCGGACGACGTCGAGCTGGTGCGCCCGATGGCCGAGTCGGACATCGCGCGGCTGCGGTCGTTCTCCGCCGAGAAGATGCGGCGGCGCGTGGTGACCCAGGACGACCTGGAGTGGTGCTCGAGGCCGTTCCTGGATTCGGTGGTCACCGGCGGCGGTGCGGAACTGGCGCTGGTGGTCGGCTTCGGCAAGACCGAGGACCTCAACCAGGAACCGCGGATCTACAACCCGCACGGGCACAACATCGCCTGGCTGCGCGCCGAACCCGGTGCCGGGATGCTCGGGCACCGCATCGAGCAGACGCAGGTGCTCATGGTCAAGGAGGGGCGCTGGGAGGTCACCCTCAACGACCACGAGCCGGTCGCGGTCCAGCTCGGCGAATGGGACATGCTCTCGGTGCCGCCCGGCGCGTGGCGCAGCATCCGGAACACCGGGGACGACACCGGCAAGCTCGTGGTGATCAATTCCGGGGATGGGCGGGTGCGCCTCGACTGGGACGAGGAAGTGGTCAAGGCCGCCGCCGATGCCGGGTACTCCATCGACCACAACGGCTACGTCGCGCCGTACGCGCTCGTGCCGCGCGCTCGTGGCTGACACGGCGGTGCTGGTGCCCGGGATGCTCTGCGATTCCGGGCTGTGGGCCGGGGTCGAGTCGCGGCTGGAACTGCCGGTCGTGCACGCGGAGCTGGACCGCCCGAGCGTCACCGGCATGGCCGAGCACGTGCTGTCCAGTGTGGATGGTCGAGTCGTGCTTGTCGGTCTGAGCCTCGGGGCGATCGTCGGGTTCGAGATCGCGCGACTGGCCCCGGAGCGGGTAGCCGGGTTCGCCGCACTGGCCACGAACGCCGCCGCGCCCAGACCGGAGCAGCACGAAGGGTGGCGGCAGGCCGACCGGCGCACCGAAGCCGGAGAATTCGCTGCGGTCGTCGAGGAAATCCTGCCGACCATGTACGCCGGGCAGCGGCCGTCGCCGGAGTTGGCGCGGGAATTCCGGGAGATGGCCGAGCGGATCGGCCCGCGACGGTTCCGCACCCAGCTGGCCGGCCAATCCACCCGGACCGACGCACGCGCTGTGCTGCGCACGATCAATGTTCCGTCCCTTGTGGCCTGCGGTACCGAGGACGCCTTGTGCCCACCGCGGATCCATCGCGAAATCGCCGACCACCTCGGCGACACCGAATTGCACGTGGTGCCCGCGGCCGGGCACCTGTTTCCGCTCGAAGCGCCCGATACGACCGCCGGATTGCTCAACGGGCTGATCCGGCGGTGCACCTCACCGATCCTGACCGAGGAGAACGACTTTGCCCGAAGTGTTGAAGCGCCCGGCGCCGCAGCCGACGGCGACCGATGACTCCGCTCCGCGTGACGAGGCCTTGCGCGAACGGGTCCGCACGATCATCGAGGACGTCCGCGCCCGCGGTGACGAAGCGGTGCGCGAGCATTCGCAGCTTTTCGACGGATGGGCCCCGGAGTCGTTCCGGCTGAGGCCGGACGAGATCGAGCGGATCGTCGCCACGGTCGGCGAGCAGGCGCTGGCAGACATCCGGTTCGTGCAGTCGCAGGTTCGTGCTTTCGCCGAGCACCAACGGGAATCGATGCGCGACATCGAGGTCGAGACGCTGCCGGGGGTGCGGCTGGGACACCGGCACGTCCCGATCGACGCCGTGGGCGCGTACGTGCCCGGTGGCCGCTACCCGCTGACCGCTTCGGCGCACATGACGATCGTGACCGCCAAAGTCGCCGGAGTGCCGCGGGTCGCGGCGGCGACTCCGCCGATTCGCGGTGAGATTCCGGCGCCGACGATCGCCGCCATGCACCTGGCCGGGGCGGACGAGATCTATCTGCTCGGCGGTGTGCAGGCGGTGGCCGCGCTGGCCGCAGGTACCGAGTCGATCGGCTCGGTGGACCTGCTGGCCGGGCCGGGCAACGCCTACGTCGCCGAGGCCAAGCGCCAGCTCTTCGGCGAGGTCGGCATCGATCTGTTCGCCGGGCCGACCGAGATCCTCGTCATCGCCGACGAACACGCAGATCCGTTCGTGGTCGCGGTGGACCTGCTCTCGCAGGCCGAGCACGGCCCGGACTCACCCGCGGTGCTGATCACCACCTCGGCGACGCTCGCCGATGCGGTCATCGCCCACGTCGACGAGCTTCTTCCCGGGATGCCGACCGCCGACTTCGCCGGGCCCGCGTGGCGCGACCACGGTGCGGTGGTCGTGGTCGACTCGGTGGACGAGGCGTACGCGCTCGCCGACACCTACGCCAGCGAGCACGTCCAGGTGCTGACCGCCCAGCCGCGGCGCGCGCTCGACCGGATGCGCAACTACGGGGCGCTGTTCCTCGGCGAAGGCACGTGCGTGTCCTACGGGGACAAGGTCATCGGGACCAACCACGTGCTGCCGACCAAGGGCGCCGCGCGCTACACCGGTGGGCTTTGGGTGGGGAAGTACCTGAAGACGGTGACCTACCAGGAAGTGACCGACCCGGCGGCGAGCGCACAGCTGGGCGAGGTGTGCGGCCGGGCGGCTCGGGTCGAGCTGTTCGAGGGCCATGCCCGCTCCGGCGATGTGCGTGCCGCGAAGTACGGCGAGACCGCGCTGGAATGGACCGATCATGCCCGAAGCTGAACCCGCCGGGCGCACCGCGTTGGTCACCGGCGGCGGCAACGGGCTCGGCCGGGCGATGTGCCACGCCCTCTCGGCCGCCGGAGCCCGGGTGATCGTCGTCGGCAGGACCCGATCGGCGCTGGACGAGACGGTGGCCGGGATGTCCGGCGAGGGCGTCGCGGTGACCTGCGACGTCGCTGATCCGGACGCCGTGGCGGCGCTCGCCGAGCAGCTGGCGGGCGAGCACGTGTCGATCTTGGTGAACAACGCGGGGGTCGCAGGCCCGGTCGCGCCGCTCACCGAGATCGACCCCACCGAGTGGGATGCGGTGTTCGCCGCCAACGTGCGCGGCACGTACCTGATGTGCCGCGCCTTCCTGCCCGCCATGACCGAGCGGGGCGCGGGCGACGTGGTCAACATCGCCTCGGTGTCCGGGAAGCGTCCGCTGGCCCGGCGCACGCCTTACTGCGCCTCGAAGGCGGCGGTGCTGGGGCTGACCACCACGCTGGCCGCCGAGGTCGGCCCGCTCGGCGTCGCGGTCAACGCGCTCTCGCCGGGCCCGGTCGAAGGGCCGCGGATGGCGCGGAACTTCCGGCTGGAGGCGGAAAGGACCGGAAGAACCGCCGAACAGGCGGAGGAGGAGTTCGTCTCGCGCGCTGCTCTCGGCCGCATGGTGACCGAGGACGAAGTGGGTGCGGCGCTGGTGGCGATGCTGCGGATGCCGGGGTTGTGCGCCGCCGACATCGATCTTTCCGCGGGGATGGTGGGCCGATGAAGCTGAAGTCGAAGCTGCGCGCGGGTTCCCGGCTGCGCGGGGGAATCCTGCGTCTACCGGCGGAGATGCTCGTGGAGCTGTCCGGGATCGCGAACCTGGACTACGTGCTCGTCGACTGCGAGCACGGCCCGGACGATCTGGTGCCGCTGCAGCAGCACATCGCGCTCGCGCAGGCGCACGGCCTACCGGTGCTCGTGCGGGTCGGGCGCGCGGATCCGAACCAGGTGCTGCGGGTGCTGGACCTCGGAGCCGACGGCATCGTCGTCCCGCACGTGGAAAGTGCGCGGGAAGCCGAAGAAGTCGTCCGGTCCGCGCACTACCCGCCGCGCGGGGAGCGCGGTTTCGCGACCTACAGCAGAGCGGGCCGGTACGGGGCGGTGACCGCGACGGAGCACCTGCGCAACGCCGAGGACGTGCTGGTGGTGGCGATGGTGGAGACTGCGGCCGGTGTCGGGAACACCGCCGAAATCGTTGCGGTGGAAGGAATCGACGCGGTGTGGGTCGGTCCGGCCGACCTGGCGGTGTCGCTCGGGGTGCCGCCCGGTGATCAAGCCGTGCACCGGGCGGCGGCCGAGGTCCACCGGCAGGCGCGGGATGCCGGCGCGGCTGTGATGGCCATCGTTTCGAGCGCCGAAGCGGGAGCGGCCGGCGACGCCGACTTCGTGGTCTACAACCTCGCGCACATCCTGCTGGGAACCTTCCGCGCCCTTGCGGCGACCGAGGACACCGGGTCGGGCTGAGGTGGCCGCTCCGCCGGCCGGTCGGGGTGGCGAATCACCTCGGTCCCGCGCGGAGTCGGGTTGGACGGCTCGGTGGTTCAGTCCCGCGCCACCGGGCCGTACAACTCCGGGCGGCGGTCGGCGAACAGGTCGGCGTGCTCGGTGAGCCGCTTGTCCCGCGAAGCGCGCAGATCCAGGTCGGCGCAGGCGATTCCTTCGGCGTCGGCCTCCGCGCGCATCCACCCGTCGGGACCGATGATCCCGGTGCCTTCGGTCCAGTCGGTGCCGCGTTCGCTCCCGCTGCGGTCGCAGCAGGCGATGGCGAGGTGGTTCACGCGTGCGGCCGCCATCGCGATGATCACCTCGGGTGCGCGTTCCCGTTCGGGTCGCGGCACCCGCGGCCAATTCGTCGGCGCGGCGAGCAATTCCGCCCCGTCGAGGGCCAGCCGCCGGGTCAGCTCCGGGAATTCGAGGTCGTAGCAGATCAGCACCCCGATCCTGCCGTGCGCGGTGTCGAGCACCGGTGGCGCTTCGGCGCCCGGGGTGAACAGCAGCCGCTCCTCGTCCCACAGGTGCGTTTTGCGGTAGACCGCGACGAGTTCCCCGCGATCCAGCACCGCCGCGCTGTTGTAGAGCCGCCCGTCGTCGCCGAGCTCGCAGAACCCGCCGATCACGACGGCTTCCGGCGCCGCCCGGCCCCACTCGGCGAGCAGCGGATCGCTCGGCCGCAACGCCGCCGAGGTCGCCTCCGTCACCGAGCTGAGCCGGTAGCCGGAGGTCGCCAGTTCCGGGAGCACGATCACCTCGGCTCCGCGCGCGGCCGCCCCGCGCACGGCCGCCACCGACAACTCGCGGTTGTACGGCGGGTCGGCCACGCGCGGAGCCAGCTGCGCGCACAGCACCCGGGTCATCGCGGCCGACATGGATGCCGTACCGGAGCGGAGGTGCTCATCCCAGCAACGCCGCGGGCTCGTCGGTCAGCAGCTGGGCGAGCACGTCGAACTCGTTGAACAACGACCACTCCTCGACGATGCGCCCGCCCGAGAAGTACAGCTGCGACATGCCCCACAGCTGCGCTCGGCGCCCGGTCGGTGCACCGTACAGGCCGTAGCCGCGGTGCGTGCCCGCGCCGGACCAGCGGACCGAGACGCTGAACCCGTCGACTTCGTTGCCCATCCAGTACACCTCGTCCACCGATACCCCGAGGTCCGGGAAGGTCGCCAGCAGCGAACGCGCCATGCCCCGCACATCGGACCGGTTGCGTCCGGTGCGGTTCGTGGTGCCGTGCCAGCGGACCGCGTCGGCGTACACCCGGTCGAACATGCTCAGGTCGCGACGGTTGTAGACGTTGTGGAACAGCGCCCGCACCGTCTGCTCCACGTCGAACCGGGCGGTCGGCAGCGGCATCGACTCCGGTTTGCGTCCGCCGGTCAGCCGCAGCGGCTCGCTGAACTGGCGCGCGGTCAGCGGAGCGATCCCGCCCTCGTTGCCGTAGGTGCGTGCCGCCTCGACCACGTTCACGCCGAGCTGCTGCAGTTTTGCCGCGGTGTTGTAGAGGACCCATTCCTCGTAGATCTCGTTCTCCCGCACCACGCAGTTCGCCATCACCCAGGTGTCGAGCTTGCGCCCGGTCGGCGGGCCCCAGCGCCACGGTCCGGTGTGGTGGCCGATGTTGATGGCGCGGTGCGAGGTGACGAAACCCTGGTCCTCGTCACCCGCCCAGATCACGTCGTCGGCGTAGTGCCTGCAGTCCGGGAAGGCGTTGATCGACTGCATGGTTCCGTCGACGAGCTGCTCGACGCCGTAGGAGTAGCCGTTGTCGCCGTGCAGCCTGCATCCGGGGCTGTAGGTGTCGTAGATGTACCCGACGTCCTGGTCTTCCCAGATGCGGTGGGTGATCCGGACGATGTAGTCGACGATGTCGGTGTAGGTGTCCTCGAAACCGCGCATCGGCTGGCGGCGTTCCCCGGGTACGCGCCGGGGCTCGTCCGCGCCGTGCCCGGAGTCGACCCGGATGGCGTGGTCGGTCGGCATCGTCCGCGCAGGCGGGTGCATCGTTCCCTCCGGGGAGCCGCCCCGCTGCGGTGCGGAGGCCGGGACGACCTCCGTGTTCGGCTGGTCGGACTTGCCGCTCATCTAGCGCGTTCCCTTCTGGTAGCGGGCGGTGCGGATGGTGGCGGTGGCGCGGTGCGCGGCCATCCGCTCGTAATCGGAGATCACGTCGACGGCATCGGCCAGCAAGGGCGTCGCCTGCTCGGCGATCCGCTGGTAAGTCAGCGGTTTGAGGAACCGCGACACCGACAGGCCCGCGCTGTGCTTGGCGCCGCCCGCGGTGGGCAGCACGTGGTTGGTCCCGGCCATCCCCTTGTCGGAATAGGCCACCGTGCTCCACGGGCCGAGGAAGATCGAGCCGTAGTTGTGCAGCGCCCGGTGGTAGTGCTCGTCGTCGGCGGTGTGCACTTCGAGGTGTTCCGGCGCGAGGTCGTCCATCAGCGCCACGGCCGTCTCGGCGTCCGCGGCCCAGGTCACCGACCCGTGATCGCGCCACGCCGGTCCGGCGATCTCCTTCGTGGCCAGGGTTTCGAGCTGCCGCTGCACCTGTTCGATCACGGCCTCGCCGAGCTGCTCGGACGTGGTCACCAATGCCGCGGGGGAGTTCACCCCGTGCTCGGCCTGGCCGAGCAGGTCCGCGGCGACCAGTTCCGGGTCGGCGGTCTCGTCGGCGAGCACGGCGACCTCGGACGGCCCTGCGAGCAGGTCGATGCCGACGGTGCCGAACAGCTGCCGCTTCGCCTCGGCCACGAAGGCGTTGCCCGCTCCTACCAGCACGTCCACCGGACGTTCGCCGAGCAGGCCGAACGCCATCGCGGCGAGTGCCTGGACCCCGCCGAGCACGTAGACCCGGTCGGCGCCGGAGAGGTGCGCGGAGTAGAGCACCGCCGGGTCCGGCGTGCCGTCCGGGCCGGGCGGCACGCACGCCAGCACCGTCCGCACGCCGGCGACCTTGGGCACCCCGACGGTCATGAACGCGCCCGCGGTCAGCGGGAACCGCCCGGCTGGCAGGTACGCGCCGACCCGCTGCACCGGCACGTACCGGTGCCCGGTGATCAGGCCGGGAGCCAGCTCGGTCTCGAAGTCGG
>NZ_JAFRFW010000019.1:0-1725 GCF_017434145.1 Saccharopolyspora sp.
ACGTGGACCCCTCGTGGATCCAGCCCGCCATGCGCTGCCGGTCCGCCGGGCGGTTCCACTGGTCGGTGCCGTGCTCGGCCTGCAGCCAGTCGGCGGCCTCTTCCCGCCACCGCAGCAACAGGTCCATGTCGTCCACAGTGGCCGTACGCACGTGCAGCGTGGGCGGATTCATCCGGCAGCCTCCTCGGTTTCCCTGGCAGAGAGGGTGAACAGTTCGCGGAAAGCAGCGGTCAGCCGGGTGCCGTAGTCGTTGAGTACCTTCCCGTCCGGACCCGTCGCCGCGCTGGCGGTGACCAGCATTCCGAGCGATGCGCCGGTTTCCAGCTCGGCGCCGCGCGTCGGCAAGCCCACGGCCGCGCACTCACCTTCGGCGCACTCCAGCAGACCCGCACCGGCACGCCGCCACACCAGCCGATCCCCGTCCAGCGCGTACACGCCGCTGCGCGGAGCGGTGGTCACCACGGCGGTGCGGCCGGTGTGCCGGACGGCGAGCTGCACGCCCGGCGCGGGAGCGGGGTCGTGCTCGCCGCTGGTGCGCCTGCCTTGCCGTTCCAGCGCGTGCCGGTTCAGCAGCGGGACGTGCCCTTGGGCTCGTTCGATCTCCCCCAGCAACCACGTCGAGCTCTGCGGCCGGGCGTTGAGCTCCAACACGGCCACCGAGTCGCCGCGCACGATCAGGTCGACCCCGAACACGCCGCGGTAGCCGCGTCCGGCCAACCCGGCTCCCACCCGTTCGACCGCTTCTCGCGCGCGTTCCATGGCGATCGCGGAAACGCGTTGCGGCGCCTGGAAATCGCAGCCGCAGTAGGCCCCGAACTCGAAGCCCGCCTCGGGCAGGCCGGCGAACTGCACCGAGGGCCTGGTCACGCCGACCGAACCGTCCATGCCGACGAATCCGTGGAAGTTCAGCGCCGTGCCGTCGAGGAATTCGCTGATCAGCCAGTCGCCTGCCGCCGGTTCCCGCGCCCGTGCCGCGCGCAGTTCCGCATCGGTGCGCACCAAGTAGGTCCCCAGGCCGCCCGAGCCGACCGGGCGTTGTGCCACGAACGGCGAGCCCAGCCCGCGAACCAGCGCCGGGTGCGAGAGCGACTGCGCGGCGACGACCTCGCCGACCGGGACGGGCAGGCCGCGGTCGGCGAACCAGGCCCGCATCCGGGTCTTGTCGTTGAGGTCGGCGGGTGCCGCCCGCTCCGGTTCCCGGGCGACCAGCGATGCCCAATGTCGCGGCACCTCGGGCCTGGTCGCGGACAGCAGCGGCGGTTGGCCATGCGCGCGCACCCGCGCCGGCGGGGTCAGCGAAGCCTTCATCGCCTTGATCCCGCAACGCCGCACATCCCTGCGCGAACCCTGCTGATGTTCCAGCGAGCAGGTCCGCACGCCGAAGCGCTGCGCCCATTCGGGATCCGCGGACTCCGCGGAGGCCAACCAGGTCAGCGCACCCGCGCGCAGCAGCGGAAGCGCATTGACCGCGCGCGTGACGAAGTCGATCAGGCCTCGTTCGCGCAGCGCCCGGTCACCGTCCTCGGTCGATCCGATCGTCGGACGCACGGTTCCCTCGCAATCGGACTGGCGGACGCGCGGCGCTGAAGCTGTTCTTCATCGATACCGCAAGGCCATCGCCCGGGACAGAGCAACGCCGGATGATCACCTGGCTGTGGGCCGGGGTTCGTCGGATCCGGTGCAGCCGATCGTCTGGCGTTGCCGGACCGCCCTCGGTGGTGGGCC
>NZ_JAFRFW010000264.1:0-9609 GCF_017434145.1 Saccharopolyspora sp.
GAAGTGTTCACGTAATCCACCGCGCCGGTGGACTCCACCATTCGCGCGACTTCTACCGCTTCGTCGATCGTGGTGCCGCCTTCGATCAGCTCGTCCCCGCACAGCCGCACACCGAGCGCCAGATCCGGTCCGATGGCCTCGCGCACCGCTGCGACCAGCCGCAGCAGCAACCGGGCGCGATTGCGCAGCGAACCTCCGTACTCGTCCTCGCGGACGTTCGCGGTGGGCGACAGGAACCCCCGCACGATCGAGGAATGCGAGCACTGCAACTCGACACCGTCGAACCCGCCGGCCCGGCAATGTCCGGCGACCAGCGCGTAACCCGCCACGATCTCGTCTATTTCGGCGTGGCTGACGGCTTTCGGCACTTCCCGGAACATCGGGTCGGGCACGGCCGACGGCGCCCACACCGGCAGCCGCGAGTACATGCTGGACGCCTGGCCGCCGTTGTGGTTGAGCTGCGCGAAGATCGGGGTGCCGTGCGCGTGCACCGCCTCGGTGATCTTGCGGTAGCCGTCCACCGCCTCCGGGTGGAACCCGTGGATCAGCTTCTCGTAGGGCCAATCCGTCGGGTGCGTCGAATGTTCTTCGGTGATGATCAACCCGGCTCCGCCGGCCGCGCGCTCCGCGTAGTACGCCGCGTGCTGATCGCTCGGCAATCCGTTGCGCGCGTAGTTGGTGAGGTGCGCGGAGAACACGATCCGATTGCGCACCGTCACCGGGCCGATCCGAAGGGGGGTGAACAGGTGCTTGTAGCGGCCGGATGCGCTCATGACGCCTCCACCAGAGCTCGGGGCCGCGCGAAGCTCAGCGCCGCACGCCGTCCTTCGAGGATCGCCTCGTGCGCGGTGCGCGGCGCGACGCGGTCCCCGGCAGTGCGGGCACGCTCCGGCGCGTCGCTGGAAACCGGAACCCGGTGACCACAGTGGATTACCGAACTCGCGGCGATGCTCCGGTTTTCTCCGGTGAACACGTCCTCGATGTCCGCCGCACCGCCCCGCACGGCACGCAGCAGGCTGCGCTTGGCCATCGTCACCCCCGCCCGTTGCAGTCGCGCGTTGGCGTCGGCCAGATCCCCGGTGAGCGCGAGTTGCGTTCCGATGACCTGGTCCTGACTGAGGATCGCCGTCTCGCGGCCGGTAGCGGCGAGCAATTCCGCAACGGCGACACCGGTCGCATCACCGACCGGGTCGAACACGGCCACCGGCCCGCCGGGAACGGCCCGATCCAGGTCGCCGTCCCGAACCGCCCGCAGCAAGTCCACGACGTCGACCACGACCGCGCCCTCGCCGACTTGATAAGGCCGCGGTCCGGGCGATGAACCTGTTGCGAGCACCAGGTTTTGCGCCTCCATGTCGGCTTCCTCGCCGGTCGTGATCTGGACGTCGAGACGCCGGACTTCACCGATGAGCCAGTCGATGAGTTTGCCGATCCGTTCCCGCGCGGGCAGAAATGCAGCCAGCGCGAGCATTCCGCCGAGCCGTTCGTTCCGCTCGACCAGGTGCACGGAATGCCCGCGCATCGCCAGGACTCGCGCCGCCTCGAGCCCCGCGGGCCCGCCGCCAGCGACGACGACCGGCTCACCGCCGCTACCGGGGGAGACGTCGGTATCGGTGGTCTCGTGCCCGCTGCGCGGTTCGCCGACGCAGCTGACCACCGGATTTCGGTTGTCCCGAACCCGGCACTTCTGGTTGGTCAACGCGCACGGCCGCACCCGTTCGCCCTGCCCGGCGCGGATTTTGCCGACCAGCCCCGGATCCGCGATCTGCGCCCGGGTCATCTCGACCAGATCGGCCGCACCTTCGTCCAGCGCGGCTTGTGCCTGCTCGGGCTCGACGACCGAGCCTTGCAGCACCACCGGAGCGGCTCCGGCTACGGCTTCGCGGATCGCCCCGCACAGCGCCAAGTTGAACCCCGGCGCGGTGTGCGAGTCAGGCGTTGTCGCCGACGCACCCATCGCGGACCCGCGCACGACTGCCAGATAATCGACCTGGGCAGCGAGCGAGGCCGCGAACTCCTTGCCCTGATCTTCGGTGATCCCGGCCCACGGCGCGAGCTCGTCGCAGGACAGCCGCAGTCCGAGCAGCATCCCGGAACCCATCCGCGACCGGACCTCGCCGATCACTTCGCGCAGCAGCAGCGCACGGTCTTGTCCGTAGGGGTCACCGCGCTGATTTGTCAGTCCGGAGAGGAACTGGCGCAACAGCGAGTACTGACCGGCGTTCACCTCCACGCCGTCCACTCCGGAATCTTCGGCCAGTTCAGCTGCGGCACCGAAGCCTCCGACGAGTGCGCGGATCTCCCGCATCTCCATCGCCATCGGAAGCTCACGGCTGGCCACGTCGGCCACTCTGGACGGCGCCCACAACGCCGACTGCGAAAACGCCGAGGAACCCTGCGATCCCGCATGTCCGAGCCCGGCCAGCACGAGCGTCCCATGTGGATGGCAAGCATCGGCGACCGCTGACCACCCGCGCACGCACTCAGCCGCGAGCGGAGCCCGCTCGTAAGGATGGTCCAACTCGTGCACCGACGCGATCTCGGTGACGACGACACCGGCGCCACCGGAAGCGCGCTCCCCGTAGTAGGCCGCGTGCGCACCGGATATCTCTCTGCCTTCGGCCAGGTTGGTCTCGTGCGGCCCGAACAGCACCCGGCTCGGCGCGGTCCGGCCGCCCAGCCCGATCGGTCCGGTCAGACCGGGCCCGGCACCGGGGTCGGACAGGTTCATGGTGGGAGCTTCCTGGTCACGCGACGCAGGTGCGCCGCAGGCGAAAACGGAGTTCTTGCAGAATGAGTTGTGCAGCGGTCGGGTAGCGGAACCGCAGTGGCTTCCTCGCTCCGGGATCGATTTCGGCACGTAACCCCTACGCGGCGAACCGCTACGGCCGGAACCCCGCGAGCGGACTCGTGTCGCAGGCCCGATCCGGAATCCCCTCGGGTTCCGGCGGGCCCCAGCCGATGCCGACCGGCACCGGCCCGCCCTTCTTCTCCCGCGGCCGGGTCCGGTGCGAGTGGTCCTTGTCCGGCTTCGGCACGCCCGCGCCGACCCCGGCCAGCGCCCGTTCACCGTTGCCCTTCACGCACTCCGGATCCGGCCCGTCCAACGGCAACCCGGTGAAGAACTTCGCCGCCATGCACCCGCCCTGGCAAGCGTCGTAGGCCGAGCAGGAGGTGCAGGAGCCACCGGTCTGCGGCTCCCGGAGCCGCTCGAAGAGTTCGGATTCCCGCCACACGGAGCCGAATCCGCCGTCGTCGCGCACGTTCCCGGCGAGGAATTCCGAGTGGATCGCGAACGGGCAGGCGTAGACATCGCCGATCGGGTCGATCAGGCACACCACGCGCCCCGCGCCGCACAGGTTCAACCCGGGCAGCGGCGTGGATCCGAGCGCGTTGAGGTGGAAGAACGAGTCCCCGGTGAGCACGCCTTCGCCGTGCGCCACCAGCCAGTCGTAGATCTGGCGCTGCTGTTCGGCGGTCGGGTGCAGCTCGTCCCACACGTCGGCGCCGCGTCCGGACGGCCGCAGCATGGTGAGCCGCAACTGCGCGTCGTAGGAGTCGGCGATCTCCTTGAACTGGTCGAGCTGGTCGATGTTCTCCCTGGTCAGCACCACACTGATCTTGAATCCGGAGAACCCCGCGGCACGCAGGTTGTCCATCGCGGCCAGCACGGTGTCGTACGATCCTTCGCCGCGCACCCGGTCGTTGACCTCAGCCGTCGCACCGTCCAGGGACAGCTGCACGTCGACGTAGTCGGTGTTCGCCAGCCACCGCGCCCGCTCCGGCCCGAGCCGCACGCCGTTGGTGGAGAACTTCACGCCGACCTGGTGGTCCACTGCGTACTCCACCAGTTCCCAGAAGTCCGATCGCACGGTCGGTTCGCCGCCACCGATGTTGACGTAGAAGACCTGCATCCGCTGCAGCTCGTCGATGACCGCTTTGCATTCCGCTGTGGACAGTTCGCGCGGATCGCGGCGCCCGGAGGCGGAAAGGCAGTGCACGCAGGACAGGTTGCACGCGTAGGTCAGCTCCCAGGTCAGGCAGATCGGGGAGTCCAGGCCGTGCTGGAAGTGCTCGACGAGTCGCATGGGTCTCCTTGCGTCCCGGCTGGTGGTGGGAGTCAGTCGCGCGGTGCGATGGTGCCCGCGCTGCACAACCCGGCTAGGGCTTCGAGGTACTTCGGGTGCTGCTCGGCGGGCACCTCCGCCGCCGCGAGCGCGGAGTGCACATCGGGCTTGCCGTCCAATTCCTGAACCACGGCAACGAGTTCGAGGGTCTTCAGGAACGACAACTTCCGGGTGCTGAAGTCGTAGACGAGCGCGCCGAACCGCTCCGGGCGCAGCGAGACGTTCGGGCTCAGCCGGTGCGGACGGCCGGGATCGAACCCGGCCGCCGCGCCGTGATCAGTAGACGCCGCACATGCCATCGATGGACACTTCCTCGACCAGCAAGTCGTCTTCGACGGTCTCCGGTGCGGGCTCGTCGGCCTGAGCTTCACTCATGGGATGCTCCTCGTTCGGTCACTGCGTTGTGACGGCGACCACGAACGATAACGACACCGAGTGTCAAAATGGAAGAGGTCATGTCCGAAGCAGCCCCGAAGCACCCGTCCGGAGCAACCCCGGGCCCGGGCCGGCGGCGCAGCACCAGCCCGCACGAGCTGGAACAGGTCGCGTTCGACCTGTTCGCAGGCGACGGTTTCGAGCACACCACGGTGGACCGGATCGCCCAGGCCGCGGGCATCGGGCGGCGCACCTTCTTCCGCTACTTCGACTCCAAGAACGACGTGGTCTGGGGCCGGTTCACCGAGCAGCTCGACCTGATGCGCCAGCGGTTCAGCGCCCGGCCCGCCGATGAGCCGCTGATGGATTCGGTGCGCGCCGTGGTCGTGGAGTTCAACCGGGTCGACGCCGCCGAGACCGAGCGGCACCGCAGGCGCCTGGAGCTGATCTTGCGGGTGCCTGCGCTGCAGGCCCACTCGACGCTGCGCTACGCGGAATGGCGCGCCGTGGTGGCGGAATTCGCCGCGCAGCGCCTCGGAATCGCCGAGTCGGCGCTGATTCCGCAGACCGTCGCCTACGCGGCGCTCGGTGCTGCGCTGGCTGCCTACGAGCGATGGTTGCAGGAACCCGGCATCGATCTGTGCTCCGTCCTCGACGACGCCTTGCGGCACTTGGCCGAGGGATTTTCCGCGGTGTGACGCCGGTCGGCAGGGCGCGCCGCAATGTCGGGGGTCCGGCGCGCCCTGCCCGCCTCCCTCGCGCAGCGCGCTGCGGAGAGGACAGCGGTGCAGCGAGCGGGAGGCGCCCCGGAATCGTGCGGTGGCGCGGAGGGAGAGTCCGCACGGTTCCGGGGAAGTTGCGAGAGCGGTCTGAGTGAGCCTGCCGTCGGTTCGGTCGAACCAGCCGCTCACTCGGTATTCGGGGCGGTCAGAAATGCGCCGCGGGCCAACGCGGTTCGGGCTCGGCCGCCGGTGGATCGGATAATGCGTGCCGCCCGGTCGGCTCGTCCGGCTCCTGCCCGCTGTGCAGGCTCACCCAGCACGCCGCGCACACCAGCGGTGACTGCGCCTCGTTGAGGGCCGCGAGTCGGCGGTGCACCTCTCCGCGGAGCCGATGCCCGCACAGCATCGTCGGCGCCGGGCCTTGCGCGTCCATTCCTGCCACGTGCCACAAGGATTCCTTCGTCGAGGCCATGAAATCCAGCACGCGTCCGGCACTGCGCACGTTCCTGGTTCTTTCCGCATCGCCCATCTCCGCCTCCATTCGCCCGCCGGCCGTCAGGAAAGCTGAAATCGCTGGACTGTCGGTCCGGTCGGTTATGCTCGCTGTCGGATCTGCTGATTGCGGAAACCTAGCAATGCGCGGGTTTTCTGAGAAGTCGCAGGCAATGGCCGCCCGTTCAGCCCTTGCACGCGCACCGAAGCCGTCGAAGGAGGTCAGGGTGTCGAAATTCGCAGGTTCCCAGGCTCGGGCGATCGGAGCTGAGATACGGCGCAGTCGAGATTCACTCGGCTGGACGCTGGATCGCCTCGCCAACGCGACGGACATTTCCCGTTCGACATTGTCGAGAATCGAGACGGGAGTCCGCAGACCGGAAGTGGACGAGGTCGCGTCCGTCCTGACCGCGCTGTCGGTCACCGGGCCCGCGAAGGATCGGCTGATCCGGCTGGCGGGGGATGTGTCGGGGACGTGGGTTGGCGTCGGCGATGCGGTAGCGCAGCAGCTGAGCGCGATCTCCGCCTACGAAGCGGAGGCGCAGTCGATCTACGAGTTCCAGGTGTCGGTGATGCCCGGCTTGTTGCAAACACCCGACTACACGCGCGGATTGATCAGCACCACGCCTCTCGGCTCGGCTGAGCGGGAGCGGGCGGTGTTCAACCGGGTCGGCCGCCAGTCGGTGCTGGCGCGCCCCGGACTGCGCTACAGCGCCTTCTTCGACGAAGCGGCACTGCGACGCCGGGTCAAGTCTCATGCCGGAACCATGGTCGAGCAGCTACGGGCCTTGATCACGGTAGGTGGGGAGGAGGGTCGGTCTGTCAGGGTCGTTCCGTTCTCCGCCGGTGCCTACTGGGGCTGCGAGAGTTCGTTCGTCTTCTACGGGCTCGGTGGTTGCCACGTCGTCTACCTCGAGAACCAGGGGAGCGGAGTGTTCATCGACGGCCAATCGGAGGATACTTATTGGAAAGTACTGGAAAATCTGGACAACGTCGCGCTGGACGCGGCAGAGTCGAAGGCACTGGTAACTGGTTACCTCGAGGAGTACGAGAATGAACTTCGAGTTTCGTAAGAGCAGCTACAGCGCTGGCGGCGGCGCCGGCACTTGCGTCGAAGTGGCCTCGAACGTCCCGGCGGTGCGTGCCGTGCGGGACAGCAAGGAACCGGAGGGTGCTTTCCTGGTTGTTAGTCGCGACCGGTTCGGATCTTTCTTGAAGTCGCTGAGGGGCGGCCAGTTCGACCGGGGATAGAAGAGATCGCCACGCGCTCGTGTGCCCCGGAGGTCTAACACCGGGGCACACGGGTATTAGCGGATGGCCAGCAAACGCACGTGAAAACTATTCGGCGACAGTGGAATCGCGGTCCAGGTTGAAGACGTCGATTTGATTTTGCACGAACAGGTCTTGCAGCGCGTCTGAGCCGTTCGCTGTCGCGTACTGCCTCTCACCCTCGGAAATCGGGACCGCCTGCAACCACGCCACGGTCTTTCCGGGAAAATGCATCGTCTCCAGTTCATCGGCCCAGAGGAATGGCGGGACGAACAAGATGTGCCGCATCGTGGCGGCGGGGTAGTACATCCCGACGACGTCGGGAAATATCGACCCGGGCGAGCAGAACCACTGATCGTTGATGATGAAGAAGGCGATGGTGCTGATGATGTTCGGGAAGTGCTCGTTGTCGGTGGCTCCCGCGCCGACGACCTCGACCCGTACCGGGTATTCGTTACCGTCGCGCACCAGCGGGTGGTCGGAGAGTCCGAGTGTGCTGCACGAGGTGACGCCTTCTGTGGGGCTGTCCGGGCATTCGAGGATGTCGACCGCGCTGCTGTCTTGGTCATCCCAAAAGCGAGTCACGCTCGGTTTCCCGCCGAACTCGGCGGCCGCGGCACGAGCGATCGCTCGGTTGTCCTCGGTGACGTCGCTCATCGACACTCCATGCTAGGGTCCGAAGTAGGAATCGGTGTGGTCTTCGCCTCGATGCCCGGAGTTGTGTTGAGGCTTCTCCGGGCGGTAGTGGTCCGGGTTGTTGTGCTCGTCGAGGAACTGCTTCCTAGTGATGCCACGTTCCTCAGCGCTTGACTGATGCTTGCGGAACTCGAACCCAGGCCGATGTCCCATATGCCAAGGCTCTTCTTTAGATATTACCTCATTGCTCGATGGATCACGCACTTGCCCGTCCGGAGCTGCCTTTTCCGCGTCATTCCACACCGTGTCTCGGACGTTCTTGCGGAATCCTGACGGCCGCTTGTATGTCCGCGCGGCTTTGGCGCCTTTGCCGGCGAGTTTGCTGCCGGTGGCGGCCCAGCCTCCGATGGGGATCATGGCGGCGGCGGAGAGGCCGGCGTTGAGGTGGTCGCCTTCGGCGGCGTACCAGGCGGCGTTGGCGCCGTCGGCGAGTTCGCCGATGCCGGGGATGAGGCCGCCGAGGTCGAGGGCGGTGTGGCCGATGTCGGCCAGGGGGTTGCTGGTGTCTTCGGTGCGTCCCCAGGGCAATCCTTGGTCGCTACCGGCAGCTGCGGTGAGTTGGTCGGCCGAGTAGCCGTACTCGCCCCCAGTGCGGTTCCCGTCGGCGTTGTCGGCGGTGTAGTGCCGGCCCCCGTAGAGGCCGGTGATGGCATTCGCGCAGCGGCGTTGGGCGGCCATCCAGTCCGCGACCGCTTGATTGACCGCGGACATCAACTGTGCGTCGCGGTCGGTGAGGTCGCCGTCGTCGGTCCAGTCCTTGTCGGGGACGATGCCGGTTTTGGCGGAGGCGGCCAGCTCTGAGGTCGACGGCTTCTGGTTCTCGTAGGAGTGGATATCGGCGACGAGCGCTTCGGCCTGCGCCTTTAAGTCCCGGAGGTGTTGCTGGAGGGGGCGGACTTCGTCGGCGTAGCGCTGCAACGCGCCCGCGACCTGCTCGACGTCGCGGCCGACGTTGCCGGCAGTCTCGGTGACCGGCCGGGTGGCCTGCAACAACTGTTCGGACTCCGGCGCCAGGTAGGCGGGCGCCAAGCCCTGCCAAGTGGAGTGCACATCGGCGCCGGTGTCGGCGAAACCCGTCCCGGCCGTGCGCAAACCGTTCGCATGGGCCGAGAGCGCGTCCATGTTGCCGGGGATCTGCGGGATCGCTCCCGGGTTGATCACCGCCGTCCTCCCGGCATGTGTGCACGCGGATCCGGTGCCGAGGCAACGCCGCGCTGGGCGTTGCGGACCATCTCGTGATCACCCTGCAGATACGCCCCGACCGCGGTCGAGGCGCCGCCGATGGCGGACTGGATGCGGGAGAACACGAACTGCATGTCCGGCCCACGTGCCTCGGCGAACCCGGCCAGGGCTTGCCCGATGATCCCGGACGACGCCTGCCCGGCCGCGCCCTCCATCTCCGAGCGCATCGCGGTCACGTGCCCGTCGAACTCCGAAGCGGTACTCGCGGTACGCGCCAGCACACCGCGCACCTGCTCCGGGTGAATGTCCCACTCCACGCCTGCAAACCCCCTACGACCAACCAACCCCGACACCGGCCGAACCAGAAGCGGTCAGCCGATGCCTTGCACCGCGGACCGCGCCCGCGACAGTGCGCTGTTGGCGGAGTCGTCGTTTTGGGCCATGGTCTGCTTGAGCAGGTTGATGATCTGGCGGACTTCGGTGGCGGCGGACTTCCAGCGTTGCTCGACGTGGTGGTAGTCGTCGGAGACGCCGTCGGCTTGGAAGTCGGCCATGGCTGCGGCCACGGCCTGGTCGCGTTGCGAGATCACCGATTCGAGCCGTCCGATGATGCCTTGGATGTCGCCCTGCACCGACTGCGAGATGCCGGTGTCGAAGCTGCGCCGGTCCATGCTCATGATGAATCCCCCCCGGGTTCAGCGGGCGCCGAAGCGGGCCGCGTCGAAGTTGGCCGAGCCTTGGTTGGC
>NZ_JAFRFW010000265.1:0-5572 GCF_017434145.1 Saccharopolyspora sp.
CACCGGGCCGCAGCTCGGCCGAGTCGAGTTCCGCGACGGCCTCCAAGGTCTCCCGCACCGGCAGGTCTTCGAGCAGGCTCACCAGGTGCACCACCGTGTCGCCGGAGTGCAGCAGCTTGACCACGCCTTCGCTGTGCCCCCGGATCGGCCCGACCTTCGCGAGGTCGGCCATCGCGCGGGTCACGTCCAGGAACTTCACCACCCGCCCGGTCGGCGGCGCGTCCACCACGACCGCGTCGTAGAAGTGCCGCCCGTGCTCGTCGGTGCGCCCGACGCATTCCTTGATCTTGCCGGTGAACAGCACGTCGCGGAGGCCGGGCGCGAGCGTGGTGGCGAACTCGATGGCGCCCATCCGCTTGAGCGTCCGGCCCGCGAACCCGAGGTTGTAGAACATCGACAGGTACTCCAGCAGCGCCGGTTCGGCGTCGATGGCCAGCGCCCGCACCTCGCCGCCGCCCGGCGCGGCCGCGATGGACTCCTCGGAGTAGGGCAGCGGGGCGGTGTCGAAGAGCTGCGCGATGCCCTGCCTGCCCTCCACCTCGATCAGCAGCACCCGGCGTCCGCCGGTCGCCAGCGCCAGCGCGAGCGCGGCTGCGACCGTGGTCTTGCCGGTGCCTCCCTTGCCGCTGACCACGTGCAGCCGGGCGTCGTTGAGTTCGGCGTCCCACTCGGTCACACGATCAGCGTAGGTGGGCGGCCGGTGCTGTGTCTCCCGCAGGAGGCGGCCGTCTCCCGTACGGGTCGCACGAGCCGTGTCCAGCGGTTCAGTCGATCACGAACCGGATCGAGATGATCAGCGCGGTGGCCGCGAGCAACGCCCACACGAGCGTCGCGGGCAGCACCGTCGCGACCAGCCCGGTGCTCACCACCAGCAGCAACCCGCCTTGCACCGCGGCGCGCGCCCGCTTCGGGCGGCGTTGTGCGCGGGTGCCGCGGATCCCGACCACGGCATCCAGGATCAACAAAGCGCCGAAGGCGATCGTCAGCGCGGTCGCCGCAATCCGCCAAACCTCCACTTCGCGCAAGCTAGTCCGATGCGGTGATCAATGAGGCGCGAACGAATGAAGGCGAGGTCGCGTTCCGATATCGACCTGTGCCTGCGGGACCCGCGCCGGACCGGGGCAGCGGTGCCGCGGCGACACCCGCTCTTTACGCTGGTGACCATGACCAAGTGGGAGTACTCCACCGTGCCGCTGTTGAGCCACGCGACCAAGCAGATCCTCGACCAGTGGGGCGAGGACGGCTGGGAACTCGTCGCCGTCCTGCCCGGCCCGACCGGCGAGCAGATGGTCGCCTACATGAAGCGGCCGAAGGAGTAGTCATGGCTTCCTGGAAGCAACGGCTCACCGAGCTCGGCATCGAACTGCCGGAGGTCGCCGCGCCGGTCGCCGCCTACGTGCCCGCGGTGCGCAGCGGTTCGCAGGTCTTCACATCGGGGCAGGTCCCCTTCGTGGAGGGCAAGCTGGCCGCGGCGGGCAAGGTCGGCGCGGAGATCGACCCCGAGGAGGCCAAGCGGCACGCGCGCACCTGCGTGCTCAACGCGCTGGCCGCCGTCGACGCGCTGGTCGGGCTGGACTCGATCGTGCGGGTGGTGAAGGTGGTCGGTTTCGTGGCTTCCGCGGAGGGCTTCTCCGGGCAGCCCGCCGTGGTCAACGGCGCTTCCGAGCTGCTCGGGGAGATCTTCGGCGACGCCGGGCCGCACGCGCGTTCCGCGGTCGGCGTCGCCGAGCTGCCGGTGGGCGCGCCCGTCGAAGTCGAGATGATCGTCGAGGTCGGCTGAGCCCGATCCAGCACGAACACGGCCCGGTCCGGGAGCTGCTCCCGGGCCGGGCCGAGCTGTGTCGCGCCCGCTTCCCGGCGCTGTGACGTATTCCGCGGTGCGGACCGCCGTTTTCTCGCCAGCCGGGCCCCACACGGCTCGTACTACCCAGTACGCTACGGCCGCCGCTACTTGGGGTGACTACATCGGGTTCGCCCGAACGGCGGTATTGATGCCTGCGTGTGTCCGATCTGGTTTGCCCGTGCGTCGGTTGACGGGGCAGAGTTCACCCGATCGGGCGCTCGCGTGTGGGGTGCGGGTGGCCGCCCGCACGTGATGAGCGAACGAAGCTGAGAGGGGCGACGTGGCGGTGCGCGAATCGGACCTGCTGTGCCACGAGTTGCTGCTTCGACTTGCCGGTCGGCTGCCGGACCGGCATCTGTGGCGCTACCGCGATTGGCTGGCGGGGGGAGCAGGCGACGTCCTCGCGCGTTCGCTGCCCGCCACCCTGGTCCGCGAACGGGTCGCGCTGTCCGACGCCGACCACCGCAGGCTCGCCGAAGCACTGCTGCCCCTCGGCGCCGACCCGTCCGCGGTGCACGCGGTGCTGCCCGGCGCGGAGCCCGACCGCTACACGTTCCGCGCGGAGTCGCACAGCGACGACAAGGGCGACCCCGCGGTGCTGGTGCTCGGCGCGACGCTGCGCGGGAGGCAGGGCGTGCGCGAGGCGCGCAGCTCGTGGCGCCACCTGCCGGGGCAGCGCTCGAAGCGGATCTTCCTGGTGACCGCATCGACCGACCCGGTCGAGCTCACCAGTGAACTGCAGCGCATCCTGCGGGCGCTCGGTGATCCCGAGCCGTGCGTCGAGGTGCTGCCGCCCGAACTCGAACCGACCGCCTACCAGCGCGCCGCGCTCGCGGAATCGATGCTGGTGTGCCTGGGCGGCGACGAACTGGTGGGACACCGTGGCTGATGGTGTCCCGAGGTCTGGGCAAGACCGCGCAGAAGGAGGCTTTCGTGGTGGACGTCGCTGAGGGTGCGGGGCCGGTGGAACGCCTGCACAACCTCGTGCTGGCCTTGACGGGCCGGGTGGACGACGACGCCGTCAATTCGGTCCGCGAGATGCTCGGCATCGGCCAGCTCGACGCCGCGGCGGAGTTCCTGGCCGGCTGCCTGCTGGCCGGCCGCATCCCGGTGACCTCGACCGAGCAGTACCACCTGCGCCGGGCGCTGGAGGAGGCTCGTTCGCAGCAGGCGCTGGCGGATCGGTTGCACGTGGTGGAGGCGGTGCCGGACGAGGGGCACCGGTTCAGCGACGAGCACGACCAGGACCGCTCGGACCGCGAGCTGGTGGACGCGCTGGCCCCGATCGCGGGCCGGTTGCACGGGGTTCGCGCGCTGTGGTGCGCCTGGCGCACGACTCCGGCCGGGGTGACTTACGGGGCCGTGCCGCGGCGGGTGCTGCTCGCCGAGGTCGGTTCGGACGGTTCGGTAGCCGCGGCCGGCTACCAGCTGCTGGAGGCGGTGCGCCGGGCCGGTCTGGGCTGCTCGGTGGACGTCTTCAACAGCGGGATGGATCTGCCGCCGTACCACCGCAACGCGCTGGCCAACGCGCGCCGGGTGCACCTGGACCTGGGTTCGCAGATCGCGGTGCCGAACGGTTCGAACCACGCGCGCGCACCACGGGCCACGGCGGGAAGCAAGGCCGGGGGCGCTGACGCGCCGAGTGAGCCAGCGACGGGGTCGGGAAAACGGGCCGAGGCCCCGGCTCCGGAGCCCGCAGCCTTCGACTCGGCACGTCCGGATTACGCCGAACCGGCGCACCTCGATCCGGGCGAGGCGGACCTGGCGCCGGTGGGGCGCGAACGCGCGGGTGAGCGCGCTGGTCGGGAACGTGGCGACTGGGAGCGCACCGAGCGGGAGCACGCCGAGCGGGAACGCCCTGATCGGGAGCACGCTGATCGGGAACGCGCCAAACCCGACCCCGTCGCGGCCGAGCGCGCCGAACCGGCCCTGTCGGCTCAACCGGAATCTCAGGCGCAGCCGGAACCGGCGCACGCCGAGCCGGAACCGGCTCCGGCACCGGAGCCCGACGCGCCCGAGCAGGGCGAGCAGACGGTGCAGACCGGCGGCAAGAACACCCGCGTTCCGGCAGCGGTCGACGCGAAGCTGACCGACCGGGAACGCAACCTGCTGCGCAAGCTGCACGAGGAACTGGCGCAGCGCGAGCAGGACAAGGAAACCGCGGGCGAGCAAGTGGCGGGCGAGCAGGTGGCGGCGGGCGGGAAGTCCGCCGGTTCCGGCCAGGACGCTTGGACGGCGACGATGCCGGGCACTCCGACCGGCGGTTTCCCGTCGATCGGTGCGCCCACGTCGAGCGGTCGGGAGCGCCCCGGTTCCGAGTGACCGCGCGGATCAGCTGACGGGTCGGTAAGTCGGCGGGCCGCTCAGCCGACGGCCCGCTGCACGGCGTCGAGCACCCGCTGCAGGTGCAGCCCGCGGCGCACGTCGCACGGGTGCCCGGTGCGGCCCGAGCAGATCATCCCGAACCATTCCTCCAGCAGTTTCGCGTAGCACTCGCGGGCGGCGGTCCGGCCGCCGGTGAGCTGCGATTTGCCCTGCGAGCCGTAGATCGTGAACTCGACCAGCGCGGGCTGCACCGGCACTCGCAGCGACAGCGCCAGCGTGCTGTTCGCCCCGCTGGCGTGCCCGAGCACCAGATGCCACAGATCGCCCGCGTCCCGTTGTGCGTAGTGCACCAGGTTGATGCTGCCGAGCGCGGCGTCCAGCAGGTCGAGCGCGTGCGGTCCGGCGTCCAGCAGCGATCCCGCGCGTTCTTGCCGCCACGGTGAACCGGCGTAGTCACCGCCGAGCAGCCCACCGGCCAGCCATTGCGCGGTGCCGCCCTTCCAGCCGCCGAGCTTGCCGAGCCCGGTCAGCCAGTCCCGCACCTCGGGTGCGTAGCGGCGGGTCAGCATCAGCAGCGCCGCCACGCCGTTGCGCTCCACTGCGCGGACCGTTGCTTCGGCAGCCGCCACGTCCGCGGCCAGCGGCTTCTCCAGCACCAGGTGTTTGCCCGCGTCAGCGGCGTGCACGGCCAGTTCGGCCTGCACCGCGGGCGGCACTGCGAATGCCACGGCGTCGACCGCGTCCAGCAGCGCATCGAATCCGTCGACGACGTCTGCGTCGTAGGGGCGGGCGAGTTCTTTCGCCGCGTCCGGGCGGCGCGCCCACACCGCGGTCAGCCGCATCCGGGGGTGCGCGTGCAGCCCGGGCGCGTGGACGCGTTTCGCCCACGGTCCCGCTCCGACGATGCCGACCCGCAGTGCTTCGTTCATCCGTCCATGGTCCCCGCGCCCCGATCAACACGCAGAAGCGCGGGGTCTGCCGGGCCGCGGAGATTCGGTGGTGGCGGGCTCGTGCGAGCCGCCGAGGATTGCGAGCCGAAACGGCCCACGATTGCTGCAGTGGCGGGCGAATCAAGCGTCGGATTCTGAGTGGAACTTGTCGGTTTGGAATATGCACTCGACTGTGGGTCTGGTGCGGCATCGGACGCCGGGTGTCGCTCGGCCCGGACCCCAGCGGAGTGTTGATCTTGAACTCGAGGGTGGGACATGAGAGTTCCTCGGCTTAGGGTATCCGGCATGGTGCGACTGCCGGAGGACATGAGGATGCCGGACGGATTCGTTCCCGCGCCGGCGCCGGATCCGCCCGCGACGCCGAAGGACGCCGCGACGGTCGTGCTGCTGCGCGAAGGCGACCAGGGCACCGAGGTCTTCCTGCAGCGCCGGGTGCGGAACATGCCGTTCGCGG
>NZ_JAFRFW010000266.1:0-2424 GCF_017434145.1 Saccharopolyspora sp.
GCCCCGACGGCGGCGTGGGGCCCTGCTGCCTGCGCGGTGCCTGCCGCTGAGCCGCCGGTCCCGAATTACCTGCGCCGTTTCCGCCACCTGCACCGTTTCCGTTGGGCGGAGCATTGCGCTTGTCGTCCTGCGGCGGCGCGCGACGGGTGGCCGCATCGCCCGCGGCCGGACGCCACTGGCCCTCCGGCCGATGGGGCGGCCCTGACTGCTGTGGTCCCATCGTCACCCTTTCGTCGCCCGCACCGGAGCGGCGACCTTCCCCAGCATGTCGTCGCCTCCCCCGGCGAATCGTCGCCCCGTCGAATGCGGCCCGGATGCTACCGAGCCCGCACTCGCCTTCGGAGTCTCGGGCACGCGCCGGGACTCAAGTACCCGCACACCGCAGATTGAGCTGAACGGAGCAACGCGACTGCGCCGTCCGGCGGCGCGCGCAGGTGTTCATCGCGGTCGAGCGAGTCGCGATCGGACGGAATCGGTCCTGTTGCGACGAACTCACCCGAAACCGCCTCGGACGAGGCCGACCGTGCCCTACAGTACAGTGCGGCACTCGGCGCGATCACCGCTGGAGAGGAGGCATCCGTGACGTACGTGCAGTATCCGTACGAGCAGCTGACCAAGCTCGGCACCGAGCTGGACACGCTCAACGAGGAACTCAAGCAGGACCACCACGGTGCCCGGGACGTCGAAGGACTCGACGGCGAGGACCACGCGAACATCATCTCCGCCATCGAGGGCTTCCAGGACGAGTGGAACTCCAGCCTGCTCGACCTGGAGAGCAAGCTCGGCGAGACCGGCAAGCTCACCAAGCAGATCGGGCAGCTGGCCCAGCAGACCGACTCCGAGCTGGCCACCAAGTTCCGCGGCGGCAAGCAGTAACGCGATCAAGCCCGCCGACCACGCGCGGCGAACGGACCAGCAGAAAGGGCACGCAGGTATGGCCGGGCCGCTCCCGGGGGCCGAGCTGACGCTCAACCACGACAGCTCGCACCCGCCGTTCGAATGGTCGGTGGGCATCCCGTCCGACTGGGCGATGGTCGACACCGCTCCGGCCACGTGGCGGGTCTCGGCCGAGCGCCTCATCGACTTCAAGTTCGGCGGCCGCAAGCTGCCCGCCGCCGAGCGCCGCACCGTGTTCGGCTGGATCGAGCACATCGTCGCCGAGTCGCAGCGCGCGGGAACGATCCTGTGCGTGATGCAGTTCGGCAAGCTCTCCACCGGCGAACTCGGCTCCGCCGGGGTGCACCTGCTCTGGCACGACACCGGCGACAAACCGGCGGGGCTGGACCAGGTGCGCGACATGCTGCCGGAGAACGCGGACACCACGCTGCTGGAGACCCGGACCGGGGCGGCGATCCTCGCCCAGGACCGGTCCTCGCTGATCCCGCCCGGGTTCCGCACTCGGGTGAGCATGCAGAACTACCAGATCTTCCTTCCCGTGCCGGGCACGACGTGGATGCTGCTGCTGTCGTCGGCGACGGCGCAGCCGGAGATGGAGCGGGTGACCTACGAGGTCATCAGCGCGATGGCGCACAGCGTGCTCACCGCTACCCCGGACGCGCCCGCCGAGTCCGGCAGCGACTCCGCCGACTCCGCGGGGGATGGTTTCGTGGCCGTCGACAAGCCGTCGGCACCGGGAGTCGCCCGCGGCTTCGGCACCCTGGTCCAGCGCCGCTCGCCGTCCGGGGAGGCCGAGCATGGTTGATCAACGCAGCAAGATCGTCCTGCAGGCGCACGCGCTGCGAGCCGGCCAGACCAAGGCCGCGCTGCTGCACGGGTCGCGCTACGCCCCGGCGGATCTGCGCCGCCCCACCCCGGCGATCTGGGGCGGGCTCGCGCTCGCCGGGCTGGTGGTGGCGGTCGTGATCGTGCTCGCGGTCCTCGGCGTCGGCGGATAACGGCGCGCCCCCTCGGACTCCGCAAGGCGGTGCGCGCCGCCGGAGTCGAGTCGAGCCCCTGCTGTCGGTTTCCGGCGAAGATCTGGAGAACTACTGTGGCCACCGAGTTTCCGGCGCACCTGTTCCGGATGGGCGGCTCCCCCGAAGCGATCCGCACCGCACAAGCGGCCTACCGCCGCTTCGGGCAGAACTCGTCCGCCGCGGCCGACCGCGTCACCGGGATGGACACCGGCCAGTTCGTCGGGCCGGAGGCCGACCAGTTCCGGGAGAAGGTCGACTCGGAGATCCCGCCGCACCTGCGGGTGACCGGCGAGGCGTTCACCAAGGTCGCCACCGCGCTGGGCGGCTTCGCGTCCCAGCTGACCGATCTGCAGGGCGGGATGCGGCCGGTCGCCGATCAAGCCCCGGCAGCCTGGGAACGCTTGCAGGCGGCCAAGAACTCGCTGGCCGATGCCCAGGCGGCCGATCAGCACCACGCCCGGGCGCAGCAGCAGGCGATGCAGCAGCACCAGCAGGCGCTCGCCGACGC
>NZ_JAFRFW010000267.1:0-2921 GCF_017434145.1 Saccharopolyspora sp.
CAGAGCATCGCGCACGCGCACACCGCGCGGTACATGCGGGCGAACCCGGAGCTGGCGCCGCTGGCGCCGTTCACCGGAGCGCTGTTCGGCGGCGTGCTGATCGATGGTGCGGTGCGGGTGCTGCGCGGAACGACGGCCTGGAAGGGCAGGCGCACTCAGTAAGGCGCGGTGTTTCGCGGGTGTGGCCCGTTCGCGGCGGAACGGGCCACCCGGCGGGCAGTGCGTAGGTCAGCTCTCGGCGAGCCGGGTTTCGTGCTTTCGCATGGCGATCGGTGCGCCTGCCAGGTCCTCTTCGTTGCACAGCAACTTGAGGTCGTAATACGGCGCACCTTGGCGTTCGTCGTAGTCCAGGTGGACGGCGATGACGTCCACCGGTTCACCCAGCCACGCTTGCGTTTCGCGCAGCCAATTGGCGGACCGTTCCAGCGCGGTCGGCAGATCGTCGTCGCGGAACTCGACCGGCCGGTAGGGCACGGCGTGCACCTCGTCCCGCGGATTCGCGGGCTGTGGGAGGTCCACGGAGACACCGGAGTCGTCGAGTTCGAGTTCGATCGTTTCCTCACTCACCGTGAAAGCGTAACGCTTGTGCGGTGACCTGGCCTAATGCCCTTTTTGACGAGTGCGTGCGGGCAGTGCGCACCGCGGCCGGTCACACGCCGGATCGAAACCGCGGTGCGGTGGAGAGGGGCGCCCCGAACTCGGCACGACAGTTGAGGGAAGGCGGGCCTGCGCCCAGGGCGCCCCGGTCACCGTCCGGGTGCGCGCCCCGGCGGCGATGATCACCTTACCGGGTGATCTCGGACCAAGATCAACAGGGGCTGTTTCCGGAGAATCGCGGGAAAAACTCGTCCGCGGGACGGTTGCCGCAGCAAGATCGACAGCCGGGCGACAGGGCGGTCGCAAGATCGACTTCGCCGCCCTCGACGGACGTTCCAAGGCGCGAACTCCGGCCGCTACCGGGCTCGCACCGCCGCGGGCCGAAGGCGAGTGTGCCCCGTCCGGGCAGCCACCGGCGGCGCGTCATCCCATCAGGTTCGCGGCGACCGTGGCGCCAAGCTCCCAGCACGCCGACAACGAGTCCGAGTCGGGTTGACCGGAGACGGTGACCGGCTCGGCGACCTGTTTCCACGACAGCCCCGTGGTGATCGAACCGATCGCGCGCAGCGCTCCCTCGGTGCCCTCGTTGCCGTGCACGTAGCAGCTGAACGGCCGGCCCGTCGTGGAATCGAGGCAGGGGTAGTAAACGGTGTCGAAGAAGTGCTTCAACGCGCCGCTCATGTAACCCAGGTTCGCCGGAGTGCCCAGCAGGTAGCCGTCCGCCTCGAGCACGTCCGCGGCGGTGGCCGCCAGTGCAGCCTTGCGGATCACCTCCACACCTTCGATCTCGTCGGTCGTCGCACCGGCGACGACCTGCTCGAACATCGCCTGCATTCCGGGCGAGGGCGTGTGGTGCACGATCAGCAGTCTTGCCATGGCCCGGAGTCTAGGTAGTCGTTCAAGGTCGGTGTGCACAACGTGCTGAGCACCGGGACTTCCGCGGCACTGCAAGCGGGTTCGGCGGGTCCGGATGCGTCCGCGAGTGCAGTGCTGCGCGCGCCGGGCTCAGCCCGGCTCGGGTGGTCGTACCAGGTCGGTAACCGCCTGCCGGAGTTCGGCGAGACGCTCGTCGGCGCGGCGCTTCGCCTCCACGAGTTCGGTTCCGGTCGCGGCCACCTGCTCGACCGCCTGGAAGTAGCACTTCAGCTTCGGCTCAGTCCCGGACGGCCGGATCACCAGCCGCAGCCCGCCGGATCCCGTGATCAGCAACGCATCGGTGTCCGGCAGCAGGTCGCGGGTGGTGACTTCCGCGCCCAGCAAGGTCGTGGGCGGGTGCTCCCGCAACCGCCGCATGAGCTGCGAAATCACGTCCAGATCGGTGACCCGGACCGATACCTGGCCGGTGCGGTGCACGCCGTGCTCGGTGGAGAGCTCGTCGAGCAACGCGGGCAAGTCCCGGCCCGCCGCCTGCAAGGTCGCGGCCAGGTCGCAGCCCAGGACCGCCGCCGAGATGCCGTCCTTGTCCCGCACCCGATCCGGGTCGACGCAGTGCCCGAGCGCTTCCTCGTAGGCGTAGACCAGCCCGGTGCCGGATCCGTCGCCAGCGCGTACGAGCCACTTGAACCCGGTCAGCGTCTCGTCGAAGCGCACGCCGTGCCGGGCGGCGATCGAACGCAGCATGGTCGCCGAAACGATCGTTGTCGCCACCAGCGGATCCGGGTGCTCGGCGCGGTCGAGCGAGGACAGGACGTGCTCGCCGAGCAGCACTCCCGTCTCGTCGCCGCGCAGCATCCGCCACGAGCCGTCGGGATCGCGCACGCCGAGCGCGCAACGGTCCGCGTCCGGATCGAGCGCTATGGCCAAGTCCGCGCCGCGCCGTCCGGCCAGCTCCAGCAACTCGTCCGTCGCCCCGGGTTCCTCCGGATTGGGAAAACCGACCGTGCGGAAATCCGGGTCCGGTTCCGCCTGCGAACCGACCCACTGCACATCGGTGAACCCGGCAGCGGTCAAAGCACGGTGCAGCGGCCGGGCACCGACGCCGTGCAACGCTGTCGCGACGATCCGCAGGTCCCGCGCGCCCCCGCGCGGCAGCGAAGCCAGCGTTGCCAGGTACTCCTCCGGCGCGCGCTCGTGCACCGACCAATTCCGGCGCCGTGGCACCGAATTGGCCGCCGGGGAACGCTGGATGTGCTGCTCGATCTCGGTGTCGGCAGGGCCGATGAGTTGCGTGCCGCCGCGCAGGTACAGCTTGTACCCGTTGTCCTGCGGCGGGTTGTGCGAAGCGGTGATCTGCACTCCTGCCACCGCGTCGAGCGCGCGGCTCGCGTGCGCCAGCACCGGTGTCGGCAGCGGTTCCGGCAGCACCCGCACGTCGAACCCGGCCG
>NZ_JAFRFW010000268.1:0-2036 GCF_017434145.1 Saccharopolyspora sp.
GGTCCGAGCCGGGACGACGCGCCGAAGAGCTGGCGGTCCACCGGCCAGGGCGACCGGGACACCGTCCGGCACTGGCACGAGCGGATGACCCGGCGCGAAGCCCTGGAGGAGAAATACCCCGAACTGGCCGGGGATCGGCGTCCGGTGCTGGCGCACGAAGGCCGGTTCGCGAACGCCCCGCTGCGCGCGGGCGACCCGCTGCCGCAACGCGGCGGAGAACCCGGCACCTGACCGCACCAGTGTTGTCGTGCAGCTTGCGCTGCGGCGATCACTCCTATGCAGACGACTTCAAGGGCTTCGCAGCGGAGTCCTGAGCAGTTCCGAACGGTCCGGCGATCGCCGAGCCGGGCCGCGCGCCGAGTCAAAGGAGACAGCGTGAAGACCAAAGCCGCCGTGCTGACCGAACCCGGCAGGCCCTTCGAGGTCCTGGAACTCGACCTGGACGGTCCGGGGCCGGGCGAAGTTCTGATCAAGTACACCGCCGCCGGGCTGTGCCACTCCGACCTGCACCTGACCGACGGGGACCTGCCACCGCGGTTCCCGATCGTCGGTGGCCACGAAGGCGCCGGGATCATCGAGGAAGTCGGCCCCGGGGTCACCAAGGTCGCCCCCGGTGACCACGTGGTGTGCAGCTTCATCCCGAACTGCGGCACCTGCCGCTACTGCTCGACCGGCAGGCAGAGCATCTGCGACATGGGCGCCACGATCCTGCAGGGTTCCATGCCCGACGGCTCGTTCCGGTTCCACGGGCGGGACGGGGATTACGGCGCGATGTGCATGCTCGGCACGTTCTCCGAGCGAGCGACGATCTCGCAGCACTCGGTGGTCAAAGTGGACGATTGGCTGCCGCTGGAGACCGCGGTGCTGGTCGGCTGCGGCGTTCCCTCCGGGTGGGGAACCGCGGTCTACGCCGGAGGGGTGCAGGCGGGCGACACCGTGGTCGTCTACGGCATCGGCGGGCTCGGCGTGAACGCCGTGCAGGGCGCGGTGCAGGCCGGGGCGAAGTACATCGTCGTGGTCGACCCCGTGGAGTTCAAGCGGCAGACGGCGATGAAGTTCGGCGCCACCCACGCGTTCGCCGACGCCGACGAAGCCAAGGAGAAGGTCAACGAGCTCACCTGGGGCCAGGGCGCGGACCAGGCGCTGATCCTGGTGGGCACAGTGGACGAAACGGTGGTCTCGCAGGCCACGTCGACCATCGGCAAGGGCGGCACGGTCGTGATCACCGGCCTCGCCGATCCGCAGAAGCTCACGGTGCAGCTGTCCGGCACGGAGCTGACGTTGCAGCAGAAGACCATCAAGGGCACGCTGTTCGGCTCCGCGAACCCGCAGTACGACATCGTGAAGATGCTGCGGCTCTACGACGCCGGGCAGCTCAAGCTCGACGAGCTGATCACGACTCGGTACACCCTCGACCAGGTCAACGAGGGCTATCAAGACCTGCGCGACGGCAAGAACATCCGCGGCGTGGTCGTCATGGACTAGGAGCGTTTAGGAAATGGTTTGCGTAGCGGGTCGGGTAGCGGAACCTCAGACGCCTTCTGGCTCCGGGATCTCATCCTGACGTAGAGCCCTACGCGGCGTCCGAGCTGTCCTCGCCAGAAGACGTCTGAGAACCCGCCGGTGGTCCGGCTGACTCCTCGGGCGGCGCAAGCGGCTGCCGCCGCATTTCAAACAGAACCTAGCCGTCCCGGCCGCTGTTCGGCCCGGTTCGTCCGTTGTGGACGGACCGGGCCGTTGCGTGCCGGTAACGCCGGGCAGTGTTCAGGCGTCCTGCGTGGACTCGCCGGCGAGCGGGCCGGCCCGGTGGGCGGAATCGTGCGTCCACATCGGACCGTCAGGGCAGTCCCGACTCGCGCAGCGTGATGTTCAGGCGTCCGCCCGCCATGCCGATTTCCGGTCCGGTTCCCGGGCAGGTCGTCGGCACGCCGTGGTAGGCGAGTCGGGAGCTGCCGCCGAACACGAACAGATCGCCGGAGCGCAGATCGACGTCCGTCCAGGGCTTGCCGCGGCCCTCGGTGTTGCCGAAGCGGAAC
>NZ_JAFRFW010000269.1:0-2644 GCF_017434145.1 Saccharopolyspora sp.
CCGAGGTGCGCGGGCGGCTGCTGGTCACCCTGGACGCCGATTTGCAGGACGACCCGGCGGAGGTGCCGCGGCTGCTGGCCGCGCTGGACGCGGGCGCGGACCTGGTCAGCGGGCACAAGGCGCAGCGCAAGGACCCGCTGGGCAAGCGCCTGCCGTCGAGGTTGTTCAACTGGATGACCGGAGTGATCACCGGGCTGCGGCTGTCCGATCACAACTGCGGGCTCAAAGCCGCGCGCACCGAGGTATACCGGCGAGTCCCGCTCTACGGGGAACTGCACCGCTACATCCCGGCGCTCGCGCACCAGCTCGGATACCGGGTCTGCGAGCTTCCGGTGCACCACCGGCCGCGTGCGCACGGCAAGTCGAACTACGGGCTGGAGCGGTACGTGCGCGGTGCGCTGGACCTGCTGACCGTCGTGGCGCTGACCCGCTACGGGCGCCGACCGGCGCACTTGTTCGGCGGTCTCGGCGTGGTCGCGGGCGCGCTGGGAACGCTGATCCTGCTGTACCTCACCGGGATTTGGATGTTCACCGAGCAGTCGATCGGGACTCGGCCACTGCTGACCCTGGGAATCCTGCTGGAGATCTTCTCGGTGCAGATGATCTCCACGGGACTGCTGGCCGAGCTGGTGCTGCACCGGACCGGGCGGGACGCGGACGTGAGCGTGCTCGTCGCCGACGACACCGCGAGCTCGCGCGTGGAGTGAAGGAGCAGCATGGGGTGGTGCGCCGATACCGCGAACGTCCTGCACCGCCCGCGCTCGCAAGCCGGGTGGCGTGCGCATGGACGCAGCAAGTGCCGGAAGACGGGTACTTGCAACGCATCATGCCGGACGGCTGCCTGGATCTGATCTGGCGGGACGGCGTGCTGGAGATGGTCGGCCCGGACACCGGACCGCGCGTGCTCCCGCTCGCCGCTGGCAGCGTGGCGGGCGTGCGGCTCCGGCCCGGAGCGGCGGGATTGCTGCTCGGCGACGTGCCCGCTGCTGCGTTGCGGGACCTCCAGGTGCCGCTCAGCGAGCTGTGGGGGTCGCGAGCGCAGCAGGTGGCGGACCGGCTCTCCGCGGCCGACGGCGCGGACGAAGCCGCGCGACTGCTGGAAGAACTCGCCGTGGCACGGCTTCCCGAGCATCAGCAGGACCCTGCTGTCGCGGAAGCGATCCGCCTGCTCAGCGGCCCCCGAGCGCCGGGAGTACCGGAAATCGCCCAGCACCTCGGATGGTCCGCAAGGCACTTCCGGAGGCGGTTCACCGCGGCCGTCGGCTACAGCCCGAAAACCCTGCACAGCATCCTGCGGTTCCGGCGTTCGATCGAGCTGGAAGGTCCGCTCGCCGACCGCGCGCTCGCAGCCGGGTACGCCGACCAGGCCCACTTGAGCCGGGAAGTGCGGCGGCTGTCCGGACTCACCGCCGCCGAACTGCTCACCGGCCGTACGCCTGAAGCGTGCGCAAGGCATCGATCGTCACCCGCGGACGGGACTCCAGCGCCGTCCCCGGTGCCCACTGCCGCCACCTGATCGGCCAGCCGCCGTCTTCGCACTGGTCTTGGGCGAGGGCGTCCAATCCGGCGGTGATCTCCGCTTCGGAGAACCATTCGCGGGCCAAGCTGCCCGGGTCGCGGGCGTAGTCCGGAACGAAGTGCCACTCCCCCGGCGCGTAGCCCGGCACGAGGTGCGAATCCTCCGGGCGCTGCGGATCGAGCACCACGATGCCCTGCGCACGCACCATGCGGCCGAGTCGTGCCGCCGCCGCGGCGGCGCGTTCCCGGTCCGGCACGTGATCGAGGAATGCCACGGCCGCGTGCACCTCGTACGGATGGGACTCGGTCAACGCGTCGATCCGCTGCCAGCAGAACTCGGTCGCTGGGGCCAGCCACGGGTGCGTCGATGAGTTCTTGTGCAGCACGCCTGCCACCAGCGCCGTCGTCAACAGCGCGCCGGGCGGGTCCTCGTCGATCGGCATGAACGGCGGGTGCGGATAGTCCCGCCCGGCCGGATCCACCGCCGGGATCCCGCCGTCCGGGAGGGTGATCGTGGCGAGCTGATCGACGATGCCGTCCGCGGCCGCGCCGGAACAGCGTCCGATCTCGTCCAACGTGGTCAACGCCGCGTGCGCGCCGAGCGGCTGGCTCACCGGGCCGCGCACGTCCGGGTCCAGCGCGTAGGCGTAGCCACCGTCGGCGCTGCGGTAGGCGTCCAGAGCAGTGGCCACCGCGTCCGGAGAACCCGCGCGGAACAGGTGCTCGAACCGGCGTTGCTCCAGCACGCGGGCCGTCAGCCAGATGAACCCTTCCGCCGCAGCGAGCCGATCCGGCGCGGTGCGCTCCTTGGCATCTGCAGTCATGCCCGGACGTTAAGCCCGCGCGGCGCGCGGCTTCTTGAACGAATCGGACCTGCGCTCGGCGCGGTCGAAGAAAAAGGCGGGGCCGAGAATCCCGGCCCCACCTTTTTCAGCACTACGGTCAGTTCTCGGAGGTCGCACCTGCGGAGACGTCCGCCTCGGCCGCCTCCGGGGAGTCCGGCGGCGGACCGGCCGCGCGAGAAGCGGTGCGGCGGCGGGGCCGCCGGGTGACCGTCTCCGTCGCCGGCGCGGGCACCTCCGGCGCCCCATCGGTCTCCGGCTGCGCGGACTTCTCCGGCACCGCC
>NZ_JAFRFW010000020.1:0-1525 GCF_017434145.1 Saccharopolyspora sp.
CGGTGACGTGCTGCGCTCCGAAATGACGGTCACGCGGTGCCGCCGCACCGCGGAAGGGGACCGGGGAGTGGTCAACCGCCACGTCATCCTGGTCAACCCACGTGACGAGCGCGTGCAGGAATGCACTGCGGCAGTGCTCGTCCGGGCCCGCAACAGCGATCCGGATTCGGACTCCGTTTGCCGGGCGTTCGGAACCACCGGTTGGGCGAAGGCGCTCGCGGAACTGCTCGAGCAGGACGAGCGGTTCACCTCGGCCATCTCGAGCTGGGACGGAACCATCGGGTTGCGGTGCGGAGACGACGAAGTGCACCTGCGCTTGTACCGGGGCCGGGTGATCGAGGTGACGCGGCGGGCGCCGCACGGCGCGACGTTCACCCTCGACGCGGACGAACTCGTGTGGACCGAGCTGATCACCGGTGCTCGCAACGACTTCATGCAGCGCGTGATGCGCGGGCAGTTCAAGGTGACGGGCAGCGGCTACGAGTACTTGAGGTTGACCAAAGTGCTGCACGTGGTCGTCGACAACGCGCGGAAGCTGGCGGCAGAAGGACCGGACCGATGATCGAAGCGCGGTACCTGGAGATCGGCGGTTCGCTGTGCTACGTGGAGATCGCTGGAAGCGGTCCCGCGGTGCTGTGCATCCACACCGCTGGCCAAAGCGGCGTCCAATGGCGGTACACCATTCGCGACTTGGCCGAGCGCGGCTACCAGGTGGTGGTGCCGGATCTGCCCGGGCACGGCCGTTCCGAGCCGCCCGTGGGCGGCCCGATCGAAGACCTCGGTGTCTACGCGGAATGGCTGCGCGCTCTCATCGACGCGCTCGGCCTGGATCGGCCGTACGTGGTGGGGTGCTCGATCGGCGGAAAGATAGCCCTGGACTTGGCGGTCCGGTGCGGCAGTTCGCTCTCCGGAGTCGTGGCGATGGCCGCGGAAGCGGGCAACGGGTCGGTGAACATGTCCTCGCTGCGGCGTGAGCTGGAAGACGTGGCAGCTCCCAGTCGCACCGACCGGACCTACCTCGGAACGCTCGCCGTCGTGGGCAGTTCGCTGACCGCGGAGCGGGCCGAGCTGATCGCGCAGATGCACCGGCGCGAAGACCCCATTGTGTCCACTTCGGACTTGGTTGGGTGGGGGAAGCACGACGTGCGGGCCGAACTGCCGTCGATCACCTGTCCGGTGCACCTCGTTGCCGGCGAGGACGACCTGTGGGTCGATCCGGAGGAGGTGCGTTCGGCGGCTTCCCAAATCCCCGGAGCGCGGTGCACGCTGCTCTCCGGGATCGGGCATTACCCGATGGAGGAAATTCCCGAGTTCGCCGCGGTGCTGCACGGTTGGCTCGGCGAGATGGCGGAGCAACAACCGGTCGGCAGCGGCGGGAGGAGGCGGGCGTGAACCTGCTGTCGATGCTCGACGACCTGGTGCGACGGGATCCGGAGGCGACGATCGCGATCGATTCCCACGCCGACCACCCGGTCGTGGTCACCCGGGGGCGATTCCAGCAGCAAGTGCTGGCGCTGCGGGCAGA
>NZ_JAFRFW010000270.1:0-14818 GCF_017434145.1 Saccharopolyspora sp.
CCTGCTCGCCGGCACCGGGGCGCAGCGGCCGGTGCGCTTCCGCAGCTGGTCCTCACTGGCCGAGGCGTTCCTGACCCGGCAGGTCGACGTCGTGCACCTGCTCATGCCGTTCGCGGTACAGCTGCGGTACGCGATGGGTGCGCGGGCGCGGGTGCTGGCCTGGAACCACACCAACGGTTCCGCGCTGACCGTGCGCCGCGAGGTCGAGCGGAGCGAGCAACTGGCCGGGACGCGGGTCGCGATCCCGTTCTGGTGGTCGATCCACAACATCGTGCTGCAGCGGATGCTCCGCGCTGCGGGGCTGACCCCGGTCGTCCGCCAGCCTCCATCCACTGCGGACGGAACCGTCGAGCTGGTGGTGATGAGCCCATCCGACATGGTTCCCGCGCTGGCCAACGGATCCGTCGGCGGCTACATCGTGGCCGACCCGTTCAACGCCATCGCGGAGATCAAAGGAGCGGGCCGGATCCTGCGGTTCGTCGGTGATGTGTGGCGCGACCACGCCTGCTGCGTGGTGCTGGCGCACTCCGACCTCGTGGCCGAGGATCCGCAACGGACGCAAGCGCTCGTGGACGCGCTGGCGCTTTCGCAGCTGTCGCTGAGCCGGGACCGGCAGGCCGGTGCGCGGCTGCTGACCGCGGACGGCTATCTGCCGCAGCCGCTGCCCGCCGTCACCACGGCTCTGACCTATCCGGGCAAGAACCACGCCCACACCTTGCATAATCCACAGTGGACAGGGCAACGGATCGGATTCCAGCCCTATCCCTTCCCCGGTTTCACCGCCGAGCTGGTGCGCGACATGCAGCAGACCGCGGTGGACGGAGATACCGCGTTCCTGGATCGGCTGGTGCCCGACCGGGTCCACTCCGAACTCGTCGACGACCGGTTCGCCCGCAGCGCGCTGGACCGGTTCGGCGGTCCGGCCGCCTTCGGTCTGCCCGACGACCTGACCCGCACCGAAGAGGTGAACCCCGCATGACCGCTGTCCTGCCCGCCGGGACGACCAGGATCCGCGGCTCGTTGGGCCCGGCGATCGCGGCCGTGGCGGTCTCCGTCGCGGTGTGGTGGCTGGTGACCGACGTGCTCACCACGGATCCGCTGCTTTCTGCGTTCGCCCCGCAACACGCACTACCGGCGATCGGCGAGCTGTTCGCGCGCGGAGTACTGCTCGCCGACCTCGCGGCGAGCCTGTGGCGGCTGCTGCTCGGCCTGCTCGTCGCGGCGGTCGTGGGCGTGCCGCTCGGTCTGCTGGTCGGTTCGCTGCCGGTGTTCGAGCGCGCCACCCGGCCGGTTTTCCAGTTCCTGCGGATGATCTCGCCGCTGTCCTGGGCGCCGATCGCGGTCGCGGTGTTCGGCATCGGCCACCGGCCGGTGGCGTTCCTGGTGGCCACAGCGGCGGTGTGGCCGATCGTGCTCAACACCGCGGCCGGGGTGCACGCGGTCTCGCCCGGGCACGTGCACGTCGCGCGCTCGCTCGGAGCGAGCCGGTTGGAGCTGCTGACCAGCGTGGTGCTGCCGACCGCGCGCGGACACGTGCTCACCGGACTGCGACTGGCGCTGAGCATCGGGTGGGTGGTGCTGGTACCCGCGGAAATGCTGGGAGTGGACTCCGGCCTGGGTTACCAGATCCTCAACGCCCGCGACCAGCTCGCCTACGACCAGGTGATGGCGGTGATCCTGGTGATCGGCGCCCTCGGCTACGTGCTGGACACCACCACCCGGGTGGCCCTGCGTCCCCGTCGCCCCAGACCGGCTAGCTCGGGACCTCGCGGTAAGCGTTGCCGGTCTGGTTGGGCCGGACGCCGTCGTAGAGGCCGGTGGGGCTGGTTTCGGTGGAGAGCGTGAACCAGGCGTAGCGCTCGACGAACGGCAGTTCTTCGAGCATCGCGGTGGAGTTCCGGACGAACTCGGTTTGCTGCTGCTGGCTCGGGTAGCGCGGCGTCGCGCCGGAGAAATCGATCAGCGCGTATTCGGTGAGCCAAACCGGTTTCCGGTAGCGGTCCTGAACGGCTTGGACGTAGCTGCGCAGCTGCTCGGTCGCCGCGGGTGAGAAATCCGCGCCGTACCAGTGCAGCGGGATGAAATCGACCCGGTAGCCGCGTTCGGCCGCGCCCTGCATGAACCGGTCGAGCCAGCCGCCTTCCTGATCGGCACCGGTGGCCACCGCGGGTGCGCCCAGCCGCATCCCGGTTTCCTGCAGCTGCGGCCACAAATCGAGGGCCTGCTCGACGGACATGTTCGCTTGCTCCGCCATGTCCGGCTCGTTGAAGCTCAGCAATGTCGAGCCCGAATTCTTCGCCTCGTCCAGCTCTTGCCGGTTGACCGCATCGGCGCCCCAGATCGTCGGGACGAATTCCGTGCCCTCCGGTGCTGCGATGCCCTGCTCATCGGCGGACCAGTCGTAGAACCAGCTCGTACCGGCGTCGCCGAGCGCTTCGTCCACACCGGACACATCGGTCGCGCTGACACCCTTCTTGCCGGGATCTTCGACGGTTCCCGGCCCGGCTGCCGCGGCCGAGGGCGCGAGCAGCACTGCCACCACCGCCGCCAGCGCGGTCCGCAGCGACGTCCCGGCGACCATCAAATCCCCCGATGGCAGGCCACGCCGAGCCCGAACGACGTGCGGGTACCGGCGAGCAAGCGAGCTGATTTCCGCATGAGTCCTCTTCGAGGTGTGCACGACCAGGAAAGTTCGAGAGCATCATAGGAACGCGCACGCGCCAGGTCCCGGCACGAATTTTCCCGGATTTCGCGCCGCGCCCCGGATTCACCCGCGCAGCGGTTTCGCCCGAGTTCGGCGCACGCCGGACTGGAAGCCGAGCACCAGCATCGGGAAGGAGCGCCTCCATGACGCGGTTCGACTACATCATCGTCGGCGCCGGAACAGCTGGTTGCGTGCTCGCCAACCGCCTCTCCGCCGATCCCGATGTCAGCGTGCTGCTGATCGAGGCGGGCGAGCAGGACGCGAACCCGCTCATCGCCATGCCGCGCGGATTCGCCGAGCTCATCGGCGATCCCAGCACCGCGTGGCACTACCCGACTCGCCCGTTCGGACCGGCCCGGCAGGTCGAGCACTGGGTGCGGGGCAAGACGCTCGGCGGGTCCAGCTCGGTCAACGGCATGGTCTACAACCGCGGCAACCGCGCCGACCACGACGCGATCGCCGAGCTCGGCAACCCGGGGTGGGGCTGGGACGAGATGCTGCCGGTCTTCAACACGATCGAGGACAACCCGCTCGGCGCCACCGAAGCGCGCGGCGCGGGCGGCCCACTGCAGCTCTCGACCGCCGAAGGCGGTGACCCGCTGCTCGAGGACGTGCTCACCGCCGGTACCCGACTCGGCTGGCAGCGGGCGCGGGACCTCAACGAGACCGACGAGGAACGCATCGGCTACACGATGGCCACGATCCGCAACGGCCGCAGGTGCAGTGCGGCGACCGCGTTCCTGCACCCGGTCATGAACCGGCCGAACCTGACCGTCGCGCTGCGCACCGACGTCGATCGGGTCGTGCTCGACGGTGACCGGGCGTGCGGCGTGCGAGCCAGGCAGGACGGGCGGGCCGTCGAATACGGCGCCATCCGCGAGGTGATCCTGTCCTCCGGCGCGCTCGCCACGCCGAAGATCATTCAGCTCTCCGGGATCGGTGATCGCGAGACGCTGCGCGCCGCCGGGGTCGGCATCGCCGCGGAAAGCCCGAACGTCGGCGCCCGGATGCGCGAGCACCGCGTGCTCTACGCGCAGTTCCGGCTCGCCGAGGACATCGGGTACAACCGGCTGCTGAACACGCCGGAGGCCCAGCAGCGGGCAATGACCGAGTACCAGGCGACCGGAGGCGGGCCGATGGCCGCGCCGTCGTTCGACATCGTCGGATTCTTCAAGACCCGCCCCGAGCTCGCCCGCCCCGACGCGCAGCTGCAAGTCGCGCCGTACTCGATGCTGCCGCCCGAACCCGGCAAGGGCATTCAGCTCGAGCAGAAGCCGGGGATGGTGTGCATCGCCTACCTGCTGCGGCCGGACAGCGCGGGCGGCGTCCGCATCACCTCGGCGGATCCGGACGCACCGCTGGACATCGATCCGGGGTACTTCAGCACCGAGCACGACCGAACGACCTCCGCGGCCGCCTTCCGCGTGATTCGCGGGCTGTTCGGCACCGCGCCGCTCGCGCAGCGGATCGAGCACGAGATCTCGCCCGGGGACGACGTGCAGACCGATCGGGAGATCATCGACGCCGGGTTGCTCGGCGGCGCTTGCGGTTACCACGCGAGCGGGACCGCCGCGATGGGGCCGAACGACGACGACGTGGTCGACTCGCGGCTGCGCGTGCGCGGTGTGGCCGGGCTGCGCGTAGTGGACGCCTCGGTGTTGCCGATCATGGTTTCCGGCAACCTCAACGGGCCGGTCACGGCGTTGGCTTGGCACGCGGCCGATTACATCCTCGAAGACGCCTGACCAAGGCTGACTGCGGGACCGCCGGCGAGGGCTGGTGCCGTTCCCCGGTCGGCGGCGTCCACCGCGTCATCACACTCGGATAGAGCAGTCCGAAATCCGCACGGCTACGGGCAGAACCTCGACTGCCCGAACACGACCAACCGTTCGTCGCAGCAACACGACCGCACAACGGAGCAACACGGGAAAATTCATTGCCTCCCAGTTACCGCCGGTGATTTCATATGCGTCCCATCGGGGAGGGATTAGCTCGGAAGAAGGAAGCAACACTGGGAGGTAAGCTCATGCAAGCCGAGGTCATGCACGACGGCATCACCCACCGCGCGAACGTCTCGATCTGGGACAGTCGGGCGATCTCGCTGTGCGGCAAGGCGTTCCCGGAGCACACGTACCGGACGAAGACCTTCCACGGCAGCGTCACCTGCCCCGACTGCAAGCACGCCAAGCGCCTCGGCAAGGGGTCCTGAGCGCGGTCGCACCGCACCGTTCGCGAACCTGGCGGTCATTTCCCGGTCACCGCCGCCGTGCCATGATCAACAGCATGTCGGACACGAAGCGTGCCGCGCTGTTCTCGTTCGGTGCCGAACAGTTCGCCGCGCTGCACGAATGCTGCGAACAGCACGGCTACGCCCCCGTCGCCTACGTGCACACCGCGGCGAAGCGGCCCGGGCGGGCGCGGACCGGGAAGGCCGCCGGTGAGCTGCTCGGCTCGATACCCGGCGACGTCGACTTCCTGGTTCCCGGCAGTGCCGCGGGATTGACCGGCGCGCTGCGCGGCTACCAGGTGGATCTCGCGGTGGTCTACGGGTTCAACTGGCCGCTTCCAGCAGACCTGTTGCGGAGCCTGCCGGACGGCGCGCTCAACGTGCATCCCTCGTCGTTGCCGCGATACCGCGGTCCCGCGCCGGTGCACTGGGCGCTGCGCAACGGCGATCCGTCGATCGGCGTGACCGTGCACCGCATGACGGAGCAGCTCGACGCCGGGCCGATTCTGGCTCAACGCAGCGGAATTCCCCTCGACGAGGAGATGACGCAAGAACTGCTGTGGGAACGGATCGAACCGGTCGTCCGGGAGCTGCTCGGCACCGCGTTGGGCCGGGTCGCGGCAGGCGATCAGGGCGAACCGCAGGACGAGTCGGCGGCCACTCGGGCCGGATACCTGGAGCCCGGTTTCTCCGTCGTCGACTGGTCGAACCGCGCCACGGACATCCACAACCAGGTGCGCACCAACCGGTTCATGCGAAGGAGCCCGACCGCGCGGCTGAACGGGAAGCAGGTGCGGATCCTGCGCACCCGCACGACTCCGGGCGACGGTGTCCGGGTCGAGTGCGCGGACGGTCCATTGTGGATAACGGATTACGCTTGCGCGGAGTGATCGCGGATCCGGCGCGAGACCCGCTCGCGCATCGCCATCGCGACCGGGTCCTCGAAAGCTCTCAGACAGCCCGCGGCCTCCCGCCAGGAATCCACCGCTCGCTCCGACTCACCACCGGCTGCTGCGGCGGCTGCGAGACCATCGGCGGCCGCAGCGAGCTGCCAGTCGTCGCCCAGTTCCCGGTGGATCGCTGCTGCGCGCCGGTGGAAGTCGGCGGCGTCGCCGAAACGTCCGAGTTCGCGGTAGGTCTCACCGATGCCGTGCAGCGCCATCGCTTCCCGGCTGCGGTCGCCCAGCTGTTGCTGCAGGACCAAGGAGCGCTGGTAGGAACTCAGCGCCTCGCCAGGTGTTCCGAGCGCGCGCTGCACCCGGGCCAGCTCGGTCAGCCAGTACGCCTCCCACATGCGGTTGCCGAACTCCGCGGCGAGGGCGAGGGCTTCCGAGATCGTCGAGTGCGCGGCCGGTGCATCGCCTGATTCGCGCTGCGCCCGGCTGAGCAGGAACAGCGCGTTGCCTTCCCGGGCGCGGTCGCCGCGTTCCCGATACCTGCGCAGGGCGGTGTTCAGCTGCGCCGCGGCGGCCGGGATGTCGCCGAGTTCGCACCGGACCTCCCCGAGATTGCACGCGGCCAATGCCTGCCAGCCGACGTCGCCCGCTTGCCACGCCAGGTCTGCGCAGCGTTCGAAACGCGCACGGGCCTCGGTCAGATCCCGGGCGCGCAGCGCCACCAGGCCCAGCGCGTTGATCGACGCGAGCAGGCCGGGCCGGTCGTCGAGCTCCCGGCGGATCTCCAGCGCCGCCCGGTGGTGCCGCTCGCTGTCGGCGAGTCCGCGGCATTGCAGATGCGCTTTGCCGAGGCTTTCGTGCAGTTCCGCCGCGCCGTAGCGGTCACCGATCTGCTCGGCCGAGGCCAGCCCGATCCGAGCGGTGGTGAACCAGTCGTCGAAATCGTTGCGGTTGGCGTGCGCGTTGCGCAGCAACGCGGCCAGTCGCCAGGAGGTTTCGTGCGCACCGTGCTCGGCCGCGGCCCGCACCACGGCGACCAGGTTCACCCGTTCCGCCTCGTACCACTCCAGCGCACGGGTGCGGTCGTCGAACGCGATCCGGTCCCCTGGCGCGAACTCCGGGCGCCGGGCGTGCGGAAAGATCACGCCCAACGCCGAACCGGCCGAGCGCGCGTACCAGCCGAGCACTCGCCGCACGGCGAGCCACCGGTGCTGCTCGGACTCCTCGTGCAGCGCCTGATCGGCCGCGTAGGCGCGCAGCAGGTCGTGGAGCTGGTAGCGACCCGGCGCACGCTGGTCGATCAAGTGCGCGCCGACCAGCACGTCCAGCAACCGCTTGGCTTGCGCGGTGGAGCCGTCCAGCAGCGCGGCCGCGGCGTCGGTGCCGAACTCCGGGCCGGGATGCAGCCCCAGCCGCCGGAACAGCCGCGCCGCGTCCTGCGGCAACGCCCGGTAGGACCAGGCGAAGACGGTGCGCACGGCGTCGGATTCCTCGTCGTCCTCGGCGGTGAGCGCGTCCCAGAGCGAGGATTCGTCGCGCAGGTCGGAGATCAGGTCCGCCAGGCTCATCAGCGGTCTGCTGGCGGCGCGTTCCGCGGCGATGCGCAACGCCAGCGGCAACCGGGCGCACAGCCGCGCCAACTCCAGCAGTTCGGCCTGGTCATCGGCCGCGCGGTAGCTCGCGGTGAGCTCGCGCAGCAGCTCGGCGGACTCGTCCGCGGTGAGCACGCCCAAGTCGACCCGCCGCGCACCGTTGCGCACCACCAGCCCGGACAGCCGGCTGCGGCTGGTCACGATCACCAGGCACTCCGAGGTCCCGGGCAGCAGCGGCCGCACCTGTCCGACCGAGCCCGCGTTGTCCAGCAGCACCAGCATCCGCTGGTCGGCCAGCCGGGAGCGGTAGAGCGCGGCGCGATCCTCCGGCTCGGCCGGGATCGACCCGGCCGGTACGCCGAGCGCGCGCAGGAAGCGGTCCAGCACTTCCCCGGCGGTCACCGGCTCGCCCGGGTCGTAGCCGCGCAGGTTCACGTACAGCTGGCCCTGCGGGAAGCGGTGCCGGACCCGGTGCGCCCAGTGCACCGCCAGCGAAGTCTTGCCGACCCCGGCGGTGCCGGTGATCACGACCACCCCGGGAGGATCGGCGTCCTCGAGGACCGCGTCGAGATCGCCCGTCTCCGCGACGCGGTTGACGAAACTCCGCACGTTCCCGGGAAGTTGCTGCGGCGTGTCGACCGGCGCGCGGTCGCCGCCGTGGAAGTGGACGTCGCCGTACACGCGTCCAGCCTGCACGACATCGGCAGCATCTCCGGAGATCTCCGAGCGGTTCCGGGACGTCCGGCCGTGCGCCTGCTCCATCTGCTCGGGTCACCCCCGTCGCGGCACAGCCGTCACGTCACCGCACGCCCGGTACGAGCCCAGAGCGGTCGGCGAACACGGCCAACTCCTCCCCGCGGTCGTAGAGGTCCCTGATGAAGCCGCGGCAGCGCGCGATCAGTTCGGGGTCGCGGTAGCGGATTCCGCCCGCGAGCGCGCCATCGGTGTCGTAGCGGACCTCGTACATGACTTCGTCGCCGAGCGTGCAAACTTCCGGCAACGGGCCGGATTCCTCGAACCGCTCGACCTGGTCCTCGCGCACCACGCGCATTCCGGCGCCGTACTCGCTGCGCAACCGCAGCAGTTGCAGCTCCCAGCGCAGGTACGGCGTGAGCGGTTCGGCGAGCACCCGGACGCGCTTGGTGCGGAAACCGGCCTCGGCGATTCTGCGGTAGTAGTCCGCGATGTCCGGGCGCTGGTCTTCGAGGCGGTGCATCGCCTCGTCCCACGCACCGCGGGCGAACGCCTGCCAGCTCGGGCTGCGGGGTTCGGCGAAGGTCTGCTGCCGTTCCAGCTTCCAGAACCCGGCCGCGCCGATCCGCCAGAAGTGCTGCTGGAAGTCCGCCTGGTAGTCCTTCAGCGGCAACCGCGCACCGCGCGCCGCTTGCAGCAGCTCACGCATCGGGGATGTCCTCCTTGGCGGCCAGCAAGGTCGCGCGCGGCACGACCACGAGCCGCTCGTCGGCGGCCACCATCGCCCCGTCCGGCAACCGGCCTGCGTACTCGCCGGTGAGATCGCGGCCGATCACGGCGACATCGCCGTTGGCCAGTTCCCAGACGTCCGGGCAACCGTCGTCGTCGCCGCTGGTTCCCAGTTCCCGGGCGGATTTGCCCAGCCGCCGCGCGAGCGGCGACGAAGGATCCGCCTCCCAGCTCCGGGTCATCTCCCCCACCTCCGATACCGCCAACGGCCGCGTGGAGAGCGGAATACCGGCCGTCCACAGCTCGATCGATACTGTTCGTGCCGTTACCGGCGCGTACAGTACCATGTTGATCATGGTCGGCGGCGCGACCCGATCAATGTTCCAACGTTCGGAGTCGATGTCCGGCCCGGTTCGGTGAACCCACCACGTCGATCGGTCGCCGCTGTTCGGGTCAACCGCAGGTGATTTCCTGGGCGGCCACCGCTACCGAGTACCCGGTCAGCGAGGAAGTCCAGGCGCTGATCTCCAGGGCGTTCGGCACGATGCAGGCCCGCAACTCATCTACTTGGACGGGAAGACCGCCTACTTGGCAACCTCCGCCACCGCCGCGAACGCGCTGAGACGATTCCACGGGTGCACTGTGCGCCGGGCGGCGGGCCACCGGATCTGGTCGTCCGGTGAACGCGGCTTCTGTTCCACTATGGACGATCCGGGCCGTGAGCGAATTTCCGCTCACGGCCCGGGTTTCCGCCGCCGGGGGTCGCCCGCGACCGTCAGCGCGCAGGAGGTTCGTCCGCGCTGGGACCGGTCATGGTGCCGCGACCGCACCCCAGGTGCTCAGCCAGGGGGCTCGCTGACCACGGCTGCCCCGTCCGGGCGCCATCCTTGCACGACCAACGCGCCGCCTTGGAGCGTTGCGGAGAGCATCGGTTGCATCCGCGTGCCGAGTTCGTCCGGGATGCCTCCGAGGCGGGCGTAGGACACCCGGCTCGGATCAGCTTGGTGGCGGACGAAGATGTTCACGGCTCCGGACTCGTCGGACGCCACGATCGGCAGGCCGGTGTAGGCGCCTGGGAGTTCGGGAACGGGATACCACTCCTGCGGCCACTGGTTGGGGCCGAGGTCCCGGCTCTCGGGCAGCTGCCGCAAGGCGCGATTGCCGTCCAGCGCGAACAGCACCAGCCGGTCGTCGATCATCATCACCGCCGGTGGACTGTGCAGCTGGGCGTTGCCGAGAGGAGGCTCCCGGAACTTGAAGTCGCCGGAGACCTCCTGCGCCCATGTGCGCATGTAGTGGCTCCTGTCCAGCACGAACACGCGCAAGAAGCCCGAATCGTCCCGGTGGACCTTCGGGTCCTCGTCGGTCAGTGTTCCGTCCAGCATCTTGCGTTTCCAGCCCTCGTTCTGCGCCAGTCGCCAGACGCTCCCGCCGGAGTCCCTGGTGATCACCACGAGGTTCCCGCTGCGGTCCTGGGCCGCCGCCGGCGTGCCGGACATGCCGGTCGCGATCTCTTTCCAGTCGTCTGCCTGCGACGGAACGCCCGGCTCGACGTTCGGGTTGTACAGCAGCCTCCCGGCCGTGTCGGTCACGAACCCGACCAGCCTTCCGTTGCGGTCCGGCACGAGCACCGGACGGGTTTCGGCCATAGCGCTCACACCGAGATCGCCGTCCGGTTCCGGTGCCGTTCCAGCGGAAGATTGCACGTATCGGTGCACCGTGCCCGGGCCGCTCCCAAGCGTGACGAGGCTGCCGTCCCCGGCCTGAGCCGTCGAACGGGCCGGGAGATCGCAGTCGGGGCGGTCGCACTCGGCCGACGATGCGGGCGGTGCCTGCGGTGGCGGCTCCGCGGCGGCTGGAGGTTCCGGCGTGGGTGCCGGGTTGGGTGTCGTGGCCGGTGGCGGCCCGGGAATCTGCGCAGGCGGCATCTGTCGCACCGGCGGCGGTTCGGCCGGTGGCCCGTCGCGGCCGACGTCCAGCTGCGCGGCGAACGCGACTCCTGCGGACAGCACCACGGCAGCCGGAACGCCCACCAACACCGTCCGGCGCACCCGGCGGCCGCGCGACGCCTTGCGCCCCGCGGATTCCCGGGCCAGCGCGGAGCTCGCCGGGATCTGCACTCCGGGCTGGGACCGATCCGCCGCACGGCGGTGGAAATGGCCCTGCGCGCGCAGGTACGGATCGGATTCCGGCGACACCGCCGCGGCTCCCGATCCCGATTTCCCCGCCGATTTCGGCTGGAACGAACCAAGGAAGGCCCGGTGGTACTCGGGCAGCTCGGCGCCGACCCGCTTGCGCAGGTAGTCACCGACGACATCGTGCACCTGAACGGCGGGTGCGTCGCCGACCCAGCACCGCTGCACCAAGGCCAGCTCGTCGAGCCGCGCGAGCAGATCCTCGACCGCGTCCGCGGTCATGCCCGCGACACGACCCCAGTACGTCCGCAACGTCTCGGGCGGGATGAACGCGTCCCCGGGGAAGATCGCGAGGTCGAAGCACCGCTGCCGGTGCTGCTCGCCGAGCAGGGACAGGTTCAGCTCGATCATGGCCGAGGCCGTGTCGCAGCGCTGCGTCACGGCCGTGCGGTCCACCTCCTGCGCACCGCGGGAGAGCCGATCGGCCACTTTTCGCGCCGCATCGGAAAGCGAACGCCCGCCGTTGACGTACTTGTGCACGGCACGATTGGCCAGCGCCAGCATCAATGGCCACCCGTGCGTGCGGGCCAGCAGCGGATCCACCTGATCCGGATGGTGCGTCGACCACCCCGCGCACAACACGGCCTGAGCTTGGTCCGGCTGCATCGCCCCGGCAGTCACCGGCGCGGCGCCCTGCGCCAGCAACTCCGGGAACCTGGTGGTGACCAGCTTGCGGCAGTTCGTGCCCGCGGCCGCGAACGGTTCCAGCTGCGAACGCCGCCACACGTCGTCGATCACCAGCAGGCAGCGCTTGTCCGCCACGAGGTTGCCGAGATGTTCACCGGCCTTGTCCGGGCCGGTGAACGACGGGCGGCTTCCGGACAACCGCTCGGACAGCTCGTTGAGCTTGGTCGCCAGGTCCGGCCCGGCGGCGTCGTACCCGATCGTCGTCCACAGCACGCCGTCGGGGAACGACTCGGCCACCCGCGCGTCGCGGCACGCCATTGTGGCCAGCGTGGTCTTGCCGAACCCGCTGTCCCCGGTGACTCCGGTCGGCAGCCCGGTTCCGGAGGCACCACGCAATGCCTCGATCAGTTCGTCGAGCAGCTCCGGGCGAGGCATCGCGGAATGCGCGGGAATCGGCAACGAGTCTCCGGTGCTCGGGCGAACCGACGACGATCCGCCCGTGTTGATCGTGAGACCACCGGAAATACTGCCGCCGACTTGCATCGCCAGACCGACGTGGTCGCCGACCTGGTTCGACGTCGACGCCACTTCCGCTGCGGCGTCGTCGCCTTCCGACCTTTCCGACAAGGATCTACAGTTCCTCTCCGCGGACCGGACCGGTCCACACGTCCGACTAGTTCGAGTTCCGGCCGCACAACGCCGAAGAACCGAAGCGCCGCCCGGACATCGCGGGGACGATGTCCGATGCAGGCAGAACGGGCGGACATCGGCTACCGCTGCGGAACGAGAAGCTCCGGCAGCGCGCGAATTCCGCCCGAAAGCACCCGGGCACCGGTTCCATCAGCGAGCACGCAACGGGCACGCCGTTGCGGTTCACCCGAGGCGGACCGAGCTCGCACCCCTGACTCGGCCCGGTGCTGTGCGCTCCGGGAGGCGCGCGAACACGCCCCTGCGATAAGTTGATCAGTTGTCGCTCGCTACCACTTCTCCCCGGCACAACGTCCGCACACGCTTCTTCGGAATATGCAGCAATCGCCGATACCGGCGATTAATCCAGTCCTGATGCGGGACAGTCAACTTACTTGAACTTGAATTCGCTGCCGGATCGAGCAGGATTGCGACGAGCGGGCATACCGATCGACGAGCGGTCGCTTCCGAACGACGAATGACGAGCGCAAGTTCGTCCCGGCTGAACTCGGCCGGGCGCACGAACAATAATCGTTGCTTGCTGAACCAGCACTGCCGCAAACAAATTGATTCCGAAATCATTGCCCTGGTCCGCGACGGCCGATGAATCGGCGCGCGTTCCGGGCCGGTTCGCGAGCGGCGGAGCCTGCGGTCGTGCGGGACCGCCACCGGACTTCCTGCTAGAACGACCCCATCTCGGCCGACAGCCAATGCTCCGGGCGCATGTAGATGGTCACGTGCTCACCGAGCTCCGTGCGCTCGTACTCCACGAAGTTCGCGGCCGCCTTCGGCGGCAGGTACCGCTCGGCCATGCGCCGGGAGGCTTCCTCGCTCCCCGCCTCGATCCGGGTGACCGGCCCTTCCACCGAGACGTAGCGCACGGTCGGCTCGATCCGCTGCGCCAGCAGGCTGAACCGGCCCGCGGCGCGGATCGCTTCGGCCTTGCGCGACTGCGCCCCGGTGCTGATCCAAAGCTCCTCGCCGGGCGAGTAGTGGTACCAGATCGGGACCGTCATCGGCGCGCGACCGTTCGTCCACGCCACCGCGAGCGATCCCGTGTGCGGTTCGGCGAGGAATTGCTCTCGTTCCTGTGCAGACAGTGCCATGCACTCGAAGATAGCGGCGGTCACCGACGATCGCCCGCGTCCGCGGAAGCTCGCAGCTCACGACGAGCACGCCGCCGGCGCGGGTTCGACACGCCTTCCCGGACGGTCAACGCCGCACCTTCCTGCATCGCCACAGCGGCAGCTGGATCGGCGGCGGGCACCTGTCGGTGAAGTTCATCCGCCCGTTCTACGTCGAAGACGAGGTCACCGCCCGCGGCGCGATCCTGGGCCCGGTCGAGCACCGCGGGCAACGACACATGCAAAGCGAAGTCTGGGTGCAGAACCAGGACGGCCGGAAGACCGCCGTCGGATGGGCCCACGCACCGCTCGCGTGACGACGTCGAACACTTCAGTACATTGTGGGCGGAACCTTGCGGGTGGACCGGATCCGTTCCGTCCCAACGGTTCTGACGATCGCCCCGCTCAGGGCAGCGGGTGGCGCAGGGAGCTTTCGCCGCGCCGCCAAGCACCCAGCAGGCACTCGGCAAGCCTGCCCTCCAGCACGCCGGTGGCCTCGATGCCGAAGACCACGTCCGCGGCCAGGCCCGGTTCGCGGTCGAGCAGGTCGCCGATCACGTCACGGCGCATGACCTGCTCGTGCACGGCATCGGCCTCGACGTGCTCGGTGAAGAAGTGCACGCTCGCTTGCCCGGCGCCGTGGCGGCGCAGCGCATCGGCTAGCCGCTGGGCGCTCGGGGCGGTGGTGATCTCCGCTGCGCTGAAGTGGCCGACGAGCGCGCCGCGCAATCCCCGGTGCAGCCCCAACATCGACATCAGGTTCACCAGTGCGATCTGCGGCGCGGGCACGTCGTCCAGGTAGTGCAGGTAACCCGGGTTCAACCCGGCATCGGCCAGCAGATCGGCGAACAGCCGCGCGTGCACCCGTTCGCCGTGCCCGCCGCCGAATTCGTCGAACTCCACCGCCACCAGCGCCGCCTTCGCCCGGCCCTGCAACCGCGGGATGACCCAGGCGTGCGGGTCGGCCTCTTTGAGGTGGTAGATCGAGCGGTGCGCGAAGTACTCGCACAGCTGCCACCATTCGCCCTCGTCCCGCAGGAAGTGCGAAACGCCGTTGCCCGGCACCGGTTCCACCAGCAGGTCGTCCAGCACGCCGGAGACGTCGTCGGACCCGCCGGTGGCGGCGCGCAGCGCGTCCAGGAAGGTGCGCTCGAGCTCGCGGCGGAAACCGAGCAGTCCCGGCTCCCACTCCCATTCCGGGCTGGAGTCCCGGAAACCGCGGTAGTGCAGCTCGTAGCAAGTGTGCAGGGCGAGGGCGAGGTCGTCGCCGAACGGCTCCGCGGTGCGCGCCTGAAGCAGCGGCAGCACCGGGCCGGGCGGGGGCTGCCCGAGCGCGTCGACGAC
>NZ_JAFRFW010000271.1:0-1541 GCF_017434145.1 Saccharopolyspora sp.
ATGTCGCTGGTGGGCGTGCACGTCGCGGACTCCGACGAGCGGACCGCGCTGCGGCTGGCCGGAGCCGCCGAACACGGCTCCGAACACCCCGTCGCGCGGGCGATCGCGCAAGGTGCGGCCGATCGGGTCGGCGCGTTGCCCGCCGCGAACGCCTTCCGCAACGTCGAAGGGCTCGGCGTCGAGTCCGAAGTGGACGGATACGAGGTCCGGGTCGGACGGCCCGCGCTGGTGGACGCGGAACTGCCGGAGCCGCTGCGGACCGCTCGGCTCGAAGCGCAGCGGCGCGGCCGCACGGCGGTGGTGGTCGCCTGGGACGGTGCCGTCCGGGCCGTGCTGGAGGTCGCCGACACCGTCAAACCGACCTCGGCGGACGCGATCCGGCGGCTGCGCGAACTCGGCCTCTCCCCCGTGCTGCTGACCGGGGACAACGAAACCGTGGCCCGCGCGGTGGCGGCCGAGGTGGGCATCGACGAGGTGATCTCCGAGGTGCTGCCTGCGGACAAGGCGGCCGTGATCAGCCGCTTGCAGGGCGAGGGCCGCGCGGTGGCGATGGTCGGGGACGGCATCAACGACGCCGCCGCGCTCGCGCAAGCCGACCTCGGCCTGGCCATGGGAACCGGGACGGATGTGGCGATCGAAGCCTCCGACCTGACGCTGGTGCGCGGTGATCTGCGCGCGGCGGTGGACGCGATCCGGTTGTCGCGGCGCACGCTGGGGACCATCAAGCAGAACCTGTTCTGGGCGTTCGCCTACAACGTGGCGGCGCTGCCGATGGCGGCGGCCGGTCTGCTGAACCCGATGATCGCCGGGGCCGCGATGGGCTTGTCCAGCGCGTTCGTCGTCGCCAACAGCCTGCGCCTGCGCCGCTTCCGCAGCGACATCCCGGCGTGGCCCCCGCGCAGCGTTCTCCGAGCGAACTCAGATCCGAGCCCAGCCGTATCCGGTGACGTACGGGCGTGTCGGCACACCGCACCACGCACCGGGCGCTTCGAGTGAACCGACCCTCGACCAACCTGGCCGGGCGAGCGGTCCGCTCACTCAGGATGATCCGTGGTGATCGGGTGCGGATCGGGCGTGTCGGCACCGCGCGGTGCACCACCGACGACCGTCCACGTTGGACCAGCGATCACTGCGGCAGGTGCGGGTCCGTCTGGAGCTGTGGATCGGGCGCACTCCGCGGTGCGGGCAGGTCGCGCAGCACCAGCCCGGGATGCGGGTTCGGGCCGAAGGCGGTCGCCTGCACGGGCAGCCGGCAGCCCGTCGCCGCCGCCGAGTGCAGATCCTGCACGCTCGGCGGGAACGCGAGCATCGCGAGGCCGCCCCGATCCGCCACCTCCCGCACCGCGCGGGTCGCGCTGGACTCGTGGCGCACCGCCAGGTCCGGCCCCGGCGGCAGCGAGTCGAGGAACGCCTGCACGACCGTGATGTGCATCTTGCGCAGCGGCTCCGCGAACCGCGCGCACGGACCGCGCTCCAAGAACGCCGGATCCGGGCTGTCCAGCAGGAACGCCCGGTCCCGCGTGGCCACGACGAACGCCGGG
>NZ_JAFRFW010000272.1:0-3329 GCF_017434145.1 Saccharopolyspora sp.
CCCGGCGCCGACATGTCGACGAAGCTCAAACTGCTCGGCGTCGACGTCGCCAGCTTCGGCGACGCGCACGGGAGCAACGCGGGTGCACTGGAGGTCGTCTACGCCAACAACGCCGCGGGCCCCTACGCGAAGCTGGTGCTCAGCGACGACGCCTCGACGCTGCTCGGCGGGGTGCTGGTGGGCGATGCGAGCGCGTACGCGGCGCTGCGTCCGCTGATCGGGCGGGAACTACCGGCTCCGCCGGAGCAACTGCTGCTGCCCGCGGGCTCGGGTGCGGACGCCGCAGCGCTGCCCGGCGATGCGCTCGTCTGCTCCTGCAACAACGTGTCCAAAGCGGACATCACCGGCGCCATCACCGGCGAGTCGCTGACCGATGTGGCGGGCGTCAAGGGCTGCACCAAGGCGGGCACCAGCTGCGGCTCCTGCGTGCCGATGCTGAAGAACCTGCTCGCCGAATGCGGCGTGGCGACCTCCGATGCGCTGTGCGAGCACTTCGGGCGATCCCGCGCCGAACTGTTCGAGATCGTCCGCGCCACCGGCATCGGCACGTTCTCCGAGCTGATCGGCAAGCACGGCACCGGGCACGGCTGCGACATCTGCAAACCCGCGGTGGCCTCGATCCTGGCCAGCCTCGGCAACGGGCACATCCTCGACGGCGAGCAGGCCGGGCTGCAGGACACCAACGACCGGTTCTTGGCGAACATGCAGCGCAACGGCAGCTACTCGGTGGTTCCGCGGGTGCCCGGCGGGGAGATCACGCCGGAGAAGCTGATCGTGCTCGGCGAGGTGGCCAGCGCGTTCGGGCTCTACACCAAGATCACCGGTGGGCAGCGGATCGACCTGTTCGGCGCGCGGGTGGAGCAGCTGCCGCAGATCTGGCGGCGGCTGGTCGAGGCCGGTTTCGAGTCCGGGCACGCCTACGGCAAGGCGCTGCGCACGGTGAAGTCCTGCGTCGGCGACGACTGGTGCCGCTACGGGGTGCAGGACTCGGTGGCGATGGCGATCCGGCTGGAGCTGCGCTACCGCGGGCTGCGCTCGCCGCACAAGGTCAAGGCCGGGGTGTCCGGCTGCGCGCGGGAGTGCGCGGAGGCGCGTTCGAAGGACTTCGGCGTCATCGCCACCGAAACCGGCTGGAACCTCTACGTCGGCGGCAACGGCGGGTTCGCCCCGCGGCACGCCGGACTGCTGGCCGCCGACCTCGACGACGAGACACTGGTGCGGTTCGTCGACCGGTTCCTGATGTTCTACGTGCGCACCGCCGACCGGTTGCAGCGCACCGCCGCGTGGATCGAGGCCATGGACGGCGGGATCGAGCACCTCCGCGCGGTGGTGGTCGGCGACTCCCTGGGCATCGCCGCGGAACTGGAGACCGCGATGGCCGAGCACGTCGCCGGCTACACCGACGAATGGGCCGGGGTGCTGCAAGACCCGGCGAAGTTGTCCCGCTTCGTCTCGTTCGTCAACGCCCCCGGAACGCCGGATCCGACGATCAGCTTCACCGAGGAACGCGGCCGGGTCCGGCCCGGTCCGGTGGCGCTGCCGATGCCGTCCGCGCGCGCCGGGTCCGAGGAGGTCTCCGCATGAGCTGGCAATCCATCTGCCCGTTGAGCGCGGTGCCGCCCGCCTGCGGTGTTCCCGCGCTGCTCGGCGGCTATCCGGTCGCGGTGTTCCGCACCACCGACGACGAGCTGTTCGCGGTCGGCGGCGTCGATCCGCTCTGCGGAGCGGGTGTGATCAGCCGCGGCATCGTCGGTGACCGCGGCGGCGAACCGACGGTGGCCTCGCCGCTGCTCAAGCAGGTCTACTCGCTGCGCACCGGCGAATGCCTGGACGAGCCCGCGGCGAAGCTGCCGACCTACCGGGTGCGGCTGCGCGACGAGATGGTGGAGATCGCAGTCCCGTGACTGCGCGGACGAACGCACCGGACTACGACCGGCATCGGTTCCCGCCGGTTGCCGGCACCGATGAAGGACGCGCACGGATGCGCGCGAGCATGAAAGCCACACCTCCCCTGCTGCTCGTCGCGCACGGCACCCGCGACCCCGCCGGTCCCGTCCTCGTCGAACGCATCGCGGCGGCGGTCGCCGACCGCGCGAGCGTTCCGGTGCACGTCGCCTACGTCGACGTCATCGGTCCCACCGTGGTCGAGGCGCTGGGTGCGCTGCACGGCCCCGTGGTGGTGCTGCCCGCGTTCCTGGCGTCCGGCTACCACGTGCGCACGGATCTGCCCGCGCAGATCGCCGAGGTCGGCCGCACCAGCGATGTCGCGGTGACCGCGCCGCTGGGTCCGAGTCCGGAACTCGCGGAGGCGATGCTCGACCGGCTCCTCGAAGCCGGTTGGCGCCCGGGCGAACAGGTGCTGTTGTCCGCCGCGGGCTCCTCCGACGAAGGTGCGCTCGCCGACGTGCGTACCGCGGCGAACCTGCTCGGGCGGCTGTGCGGGCAGTGGCTGCACCCGAGTTTCGTCACGACAGCCGCGCCGCTGACCGCGGACCTGTGCGCGGACGGACGCGCGGGTTTCATCGCGCCGTACCTGCTGGCGCCCGGACTGTTCCACCGCAAGCTCAACGAACTACCGGTGTACGCGGTTGCCGAACCCATCGGTGCGCACCCGCGCGTCATCGACCTCGTCGTGCGGCGGCATAGCGCGGCGTGCCGGGATTCCTTCGCCGCCTGACGACCGCGGCGCGCACGCCGTCGCCGTGACCGTGCGCAGCAACGCGCGGCCGGGCAGAACACGATCGTGCTTTTCGCGCCTTGTTCGATTCATTCCTTGTTCAACCTCCCGTACGCTGGACGTTTCTCAACGACATCTTCGTTCTGGAGGGCTCATGACCACCGCAGCCAGTTCCGGAGGGCGTTCGGCACCGAGCCGGAGCACGTCCCGTAGCGGGACGCAGGGGCGGCGCACCGGCACGTCGAGTTCGGGCGCTTCACGAACGTCAAGCTCCAGCGCTTCCAGCACGCGAACCCGCGGGCAAACCACCGGCAGCGGGCGCTCCCGCACCCAGACCTCGTCGCCGTCGGCGCGCAGCCAGTCCGGCAGCGGACGCACCGGCACCCAGACCTCGACGTCCGCGCGCAGCGGATCCGGTGGCGCGTCGAGCTCGGCGCAGTCGCACGGCGCGACCGTGAACCTGCCCTTCGTCACCGCGGAGTTCCACCGGCCGGACGTGCAGCTGCCGGGCCGCGAGGACTTCGCCTCCGCTGCCGAGACCGTCCGTTCGCAACTGCCCACGCCGAAGCAGGCGCTGTTCTACGGCGGCCTGGCCGCAGGAACCGCGCTGAGCCTGCTCGAATGGCCCGTCGCGCTGGCCATCGGCGTCGGC
>NZ_JAFRFW010000021.1:0-9682 GCF_017434145.1 Saccharopolyspora sp.
CGTGCGGCTGCTGCGCGCCGACGGGCGCACCGTGGCGATGACCGGGGACGGGGCCAACGACGTGCCCGCGATCAAGCTCGCGCACGTCGGCATCGCGCTGGGCTCGCGGGCCACCCCGGCGGCGCGGGAGTCCGCGGACCTGGTGGTGGCCGACGACCGGATCGAGACGATCACCGACGGCATCGTGGAAGGCCGGGGCATGTGGGCCTCGGTGCACGACGCGCTGTCGATGCTGCTCGGCGGCAACCTCGGCGAGATCGGGTACGCGGTGGGGTCGGGTTTCCTCGGCTCCGGTGCCGCGCTCAACGCGCGGCAGCTGCTGGTGGTCAACATGCTCACCGACGTGTTGCCCGCGATCGCCATCGCGGTGCGCCCGCCGCCGCACGCGACGCCGGAGAAGCTGCTCGCCGAGGGACCGGAGGCTTCCCTGGGCAAGGCGTTGACCCGCGACGTGTACGTGCGGGCGGTGGGTACGGCGACCGCGGCCGGCTTGGCGTGGGCGCTGGCCCGCCCGGTCTCCACACCTGGGCAGGCGCAGACGACGGGGCTGGTGGCGCTGGTGTCCGCGCAGCTGGCGCAGACACTGGCGGTGCGCGGCCGCACACCGCTGGTGCTGGCCTCCGGCGCGGTTTCGCTGCTGATCCTGCTCGGGGTCGTGCAGGTGCCGGGGGTGAGCCAGTTCTTCGGCAGCAGGCCGCTGCTGCCGCACCAGTGGTTGATCGCGCTCGGGGCGGCGATGGCGAGCACCGCAGGGGTGGTGGCTTGGCAGCACTGGCCCGGGGACGACGGTGCAGACGGCGCCTCGCAGGCACCGGCGCTGCCCGGTGCGCCGTCGGAGTCCGTGGTGCAACCGGGCTCCCCGGACGAGTCTCCGCGCGTCGTGGAAGGCGTGGTGGAGCCGAGCGAACCGGCGAGGGTGTGAGCGCGCCGACGGCCCGCCCGGACCAGTGATCACCACGCCGGTGGTGGTTCGTGATCACCCCGGATGTGGTGCGCGCACTCGGTGCAAGAGCATCGTGCAGCGCCGCTTGCGAGTGAAGGACCTCTTCGCCCGGCTAGGTTGGTCGAAGGGGTTCTTCACCTCGGTGCAACCGTTGCGCGGGCGGGCGTCATCGGAACGCCAGGGCCGCGGGGCTCTGCGGCCGCACCTTCACCCACGTGAGGGCGTGCTGAGCTGCGGTAACGACAATATTCCCGGTCGTTTTACCCGCTCGTCACCCGGCACCCACCTCGTCCTCACTCCGGAACGGCACCGTCGGGGCGTACGAGCTGGACACGGCAGAAAGCACGCTGACCATGAACTTCCTGGCGAACCTGCTGACCGGGGTGGCCGTGGCCCTCCTGGAAGGTCTCATCGTCCACTTGGCCAAGAACGCCTTCACGCGCGTGGCCCGCTCCCGCGCGGCGGCCTGAGCGCGGCCGCACCGACCGGTCACGGCTGATCAGTACCGAGCCCGCTGCGGGCGCTGAAACCGGCGCGTCAGCGGGCAGATGAACCGCTCTCGGGCACCAGCGGGGTTTCCGCCTCCGCCGGCGCCGCACGTTGCGCCACGTACGCGCCGGCCAGGATCAACGCTCCCCCGGCAAGCTGCCACGGCCCGAGCCGCTCCCCGAGCAGCAGCCACGCGAGCAGCGTGGCGACCACCGGTTCCAGGAACGCCACGGCGCCTGCCACCGGCGGGGACAACCTCCGCACAGCGACGATGCCGGTGAGGTACGCCAGCACGGTGCTCACCAGGACCATCCAGGCCGCCGCCAAGGCGGCGGGCAGCGCGGCACCGGCCAGTTCCACCGACCCGGCCAGCAGCGCCCAATCCATCTCCCACGGCCGCGCCAGCACGGTGACCACCGCCGCGCCGATCAGCAGCCCGTAGGAGGCAAGTGCCCGCGGGTCGATCTCGGCCGAGGAGTCCGACAACAGGAAATAAGCGGCCTGGCAGCCTGCGGCCGCGAGCGCGAGCAGCAGTCCGAGCGCGTCGAACCGCATCCCCGCGCCGATCTCGACCACGCACGCCAGCCCGGCCAGCGCGAGCCCGATACCGCCCGCGGCCCGCCGGGTCACCGGGCGCCGCCGCACGAACCGGATCCAGCCGAGCACCAGCACCGGCCCGAGGAACTCGACCAGCAGCGCCACCGCGACCGGGATCGAGGCGATGGCCGCGAAGTAGCTCGTCTGCACCCCGGCGATGGCGAACAGGCCGTACCCGAGCAGCAGCCACGGTGCGCGCCGCAGCGCGGACACGTGCCGGAACGCGAACGGCAGCATCAGCAGCGCTCCGCCCGCGAGCCGGATCCAGGCCACTTGCAGCGGGGTGAAACCCGCGGTGATCAGCGGTTTCGCGAACGGTCCCGAACCGCCGAAGCAGAACGCGGACGCGACCGCGGCGAGCAGCCCGGCGGAACCGGCGTGCTGGGTGAAGCTGCGCATCCGAGCATCCAAACACGCGGTCCCGGGACCGTTCCGGGGTTTTCCGCGTTCGCTGCCGCCTCAGTCGCCTGCCCGGCCGGGTTCGGGCGCGGTCTCGCGGGCGTCGAGCACGCGGCCGATGCAGAAGTCGTAGATCAGCGCCCCGGCGACGCCGCCGATCAGCGGCCCGGCGATCGGAATCCAGAAGTACCAGGAGAACGACTCGTAGCTGCCGGGCAGCGCGAGATCACCCCAGCCGGTCAGGAACGTCCACAACCGCGGGCCGAAATCGCGGGCGGGGTTGATCGCGTATCCGGCGTTCACGCCGAACGACATTCCGATGACGGTGACGACCATGCCGATCAGGAATGGACCCATGTTCCCCAGCGGCGCGGAGTTGCGCTTGTCGATGAGCGCGAAGATCAGTCCCACCAGAATCGCCGTGCCGATGATCTGGTCCAGCAGCGGCCCCCACCACGAGGAACCGAAGTACTCGGCGGGGAAAGTCGCGAAAATGGCGAACGTGTCCAGCGACTGCTCGCGCGGCAGGCCCTCCTTGGCGTTGAACGCGTCGATGGCCCAGCTGTAGGAGGCGTAGACGAGCGCGGCGGCGAGGAAAGCTCCGACCAGCTGCGCGACCCAGTACGGAACCACCTTGCGCCAGGGGAAGCCGCGCCGTGCGGCGAAGGCCAGGGTGACGGCCGGGTTGATGTGCGCGCCGCTGACGCCCCCGGCGACGTAGACGCCGAAGACCACGCCGAAACCCCAGCCCCACGCGACGATCAGCCAGTTCGCGGCGCCGAAGGCGTCCGCTTGCCTGCCGGAGCCGGGCAGCCCGGCAACGGCCACCGCCACCGCGCCGCACCCCAGCAGGATCAGCACGAAAGTCCCGAGGAACTCGGCGAGCAATTCGCCGCTGAGCCCGGAACCGTATCCGCGGCGCCGGTTTTCCGAACCGCCGCGCGCCGATCGGCCGCTTTCCGAACCGCTTTCGGATACCGAGTCGTCCGCCCGCTCAGCCATTCCGTCCCCCTAGCCCGGGCGCGGAGTTCGTCGGCATCCGCAGGTCGGGCAGATCTTTTCGGCAGCTGGTCCCGCCGGGATTGTAGGTCGCGGCGGATTCCTCCGCCGGGTTCCGCGAACGGGCGCCGCGGGAATTCGCCGTGAGCGAGCTTCGGAAACAGTTGTGCGATCAGGACCGCGCCCTCCCGCGGTGGGCGCGGCGCGCCGGCTCCGGTGCACCCGACCGCTGGCCCCGGTGCCACAGGTCACACCTGCGAAAACGGCGGGTATTTGCGCACCCGGCACATCGCCGCGATCTTCCGCGACCCGGCCTTGAAGCCATTTACAGGACAAGCGTACTGTTACTGGCACGCGACCCGAGGGGCTGCGCGCACGCTCGGCCGACGTGCGCGAGACTCCCGGTCGTTCCCGAACTGACTTGCGCCCGTCGCGACATGGAGTTGAACGTGACTGCACCTGCGAGCAAGGACAGCTTCGGCGCCCGCGGCACGCTGAACGTCGGTGACGCCTCTTACGAGGTGTTCCGGCTCAGCGCGGTCGCCGGTGCGCAACGGCTGCCCTACAGCCTCAAGATCCTGCTGGAGAACCTGCTGCGCACCGAGGACGGTGCGAACATCACCGCCGAGCACGTGCGCGCGCTCGCGGACTGGGATCCCGAGGCCGAGCCTTCGACCGAGATCCAGTTCACCCCCGCGCGGGTGATCATGCAGGACTTCACCGGCGTGCCCTGCGTGGTCGACCTCGCCACCATGCGCGAAGCGGTCTCCGAGCTGGGCGGCGACACCTCGACGGTGAACCCGCTGGCGCCCGCGGAGCTGGTCATCGACCACTCGGTGTTCATCGACGTGTTCGGCAAGCCGGACGCCTTCGAGCGCAACGTCGAGTTCGAGTACGGCCGCAACAAGGAGCGCTACCAGTTCCTGCGCTGGGGCCAGGGCGCCTTCGACGAGTTCAAGGTCGTCCCGCCCGGCACCGGCATCGTCCACCAGGTCAACATCGAGCACCTGGCCCGTTCGATCATGGCCCGCAACGGCCAGGCCTACCCGGACACCTGCGTGGGCACCGACTCGCACACCACGATGGTCAACGGCCTGGGCGTGCTGGGCTGGGGCGTCGGCGGCATCGAGGCCGAGGCCGCGATGCTGGGCCAGCCGGTGTCGATGCTCATCCCGAAGGTGGTGGGCTTCAAGCTCACCGGCGAGATCCCGCCGGGTGCGACCGCCACCGACGTGGTGCTCACGATCACGCAGATGCTGCGCGAGCACGGCGTGGTGGGCAAGTTCGTCGAGTTCTACGGCTCCGGCGTGGCCTCGGTGCCGCTGGCCAACCGCGCCACCATCGGCAACATGAGCCCGGAGTTCGGCTCCACCGCGGCGATCTTCCCGATCGACGAGGAGACGATCCGCTACCTCAAGCTCACCGGCCGCCCCGCCGAGCAGGTCGACCTGGTCGAGTCCTACGCCAAGGAGCAGGGACTCTGGCACGACCCGGACCACGAGCCGCAGTACTCCGAGCTGCTGGAGCTGGACCTCTCGTCGGTCGTGCCCTCGATCGCCGGCCCGAAGCGCCCGCAGGACCGCATCGAGGTCTCCGACGCCAAGCCGTCGTTCCGCAAGTCGCTGACCGACTACGTGCAGGTCCAGAACGCCGATGACGCCGCGCTGGACGAGGCCGGCGAGGAGTCCTTCCCGGCCAGCGACCCCGTCTCGGTGACCCACCGCGGCGAAGGCGACAAGCCGAAGCTGGCCTCGGCCGCCGACGGCGCCTCCGGCCGCTCCACCAACCCGATCAAGGTGTCCTCGGACGAGCTGGGCGAGTTCGAGCTCGACCACGGTGCCGTGGTGATCGCCTCGATCACCTCCTGCACGAACACCTCGAACCCGTCGGTGATGCTGGGTGCCGCGCTGCTGGCGCGCAACGCCGTGGACAAGGGCCTGACCCGCAAGCCGTGGGTGAAGACCTCGATGGCCCCGGGCTCGCAGGTCGTCACCGACTACTACGAGAAGGCCGGGCTCTGGCCGTACTTGGAGAAGCTGGGCTATCACCTGGTCGGCTACGGCTGCACCACCTGCATCGGCAACTCCGGGCCGCTGCCGGAGGAGATCTCCGCGGCGATCCAGCAGAACGACCTCGCGGTCACCTCGGTGCTGTCCGGCAACCGCAACTTCGAGGGCCGGATCAACCCCGACGTCAAGATGAACTACCTGGCCTCGCCGCCGCTGGTGATCGCCTACGCGCTGGCGGGCTCGATGGACTTCGACTTCGAGACCGACCCGCTGGGCCACGACACCGCGGGCAAGCCGGTGTTCCTGCGCGACATCTGGCCCTCGCCCAAGGAGATCCAGGAGGTCATGGACTCCGCGATCACCCAGGAGATGTTCACCAAGGACTACTCCGACGTGTTCGCCGGGGACGAGCGCTGGCGCTCGCTGCCCACGCCCGAGGGCGAGACCTTCGAGTGGGACACCGAATCCACCTACGTGCGCAAGCCCCCGTACTTCGAGGGCATGGGCATGGAGCCGGAGCCGGTCTCGGACATCTCCGGTGCGCGCGTGCTGGCGCTGCTGGGCGACTCGGTCACCACCGACCACATCTCCCCGGCCGGTGCGATCAAGCCGGACTCGCCCGCGGGCAAGTACCTCAGCGAGCACGGCATCGACCGCAAGGACTTCAACTCCTACGGCTCGCGCCGCGGCAACCACGAGGTGATGATCCGCGGGACCTTCGCCAACATCCGGCTGCGCAACCTGCTGCTGGACGACGTGCAGGGCGGCTACACCCGCGACTTCACGCAGGACGGCGGGCCGCAGGCGTTCATCTACGACGCCGCGCAGAACTACGCCGCGGAGGGCACGCCGCTGGTCGTGCTGGGCGGCAAGGAGTACGGCTCCGGTTCCTCCCGCGACTGGGCCGCCAAGGGCACCCGGCTGCTGGGCGTGCAGGCGGTCATCGCCGAGTCCTTCGAGCGGATCCACCGCTCGAACCTGATCGGCATGGGCGTCATCCCGCTGCAGTTCCCGGCCGGGTCCACGGCGAAGTCGCTGGGCCTGGACGGTACCGAGACCTTCGACCTCTCCGGCATCACCAAGCTCAACGAGGGCGAGACTCCTGCCGCGGTGCACGTCGTGGCCACCAAGGCCGACGGGTCCACCGTGGAGTTCGAGGCGCCGGTGCGCATCGACACCCCCGGTGAGGCGGACTACTACCGCAACGGCGGCATCCTGCAGTACGTGCTGCGGAACATGATCCGCTCCTGAAGGCACCTGCCGATCCGGCAGGTAACGTACGACGGCCCCGGTGCGCCACAAGCGCGCCGGGGCCGTCTTGCGCCGTGCCGCGGTCCGGATTCGTGCGTCGGGGCGGTCAGTTCACGCAGGTGAGGCCGCCCGCGTTGAGGGCATCGGGCGGGACCGGCTGTGCTGGGCCGGTCGGATCGGGGCTGGTCGGATCGGTCCCGGCGCTCGTCGCTTCGGTCTGCGGCTGCGGCGCGGAGGTTTCGCCGGTGGACTGCTGCGAGTCGCTCGTCTCCGGTTCGGCTGAGTACTCCGACGTCGTCCGGGGCGTCGTCTGGGGCGTGGTCCGGCCGGTCGCCGTGCTCGCCGGGTGCTCGCTGGTCGCGGGGGCGCGTCCGGTGGTTTCGCCGGTTCCGGTCTCGGCCGATCCGGTTCCGGCCGATCCGGTTTCGGCCGTGCCCGGTGCGCCAGTGCCGGGCGATCCGGTTCCGGTTTCGGCGGTGCCCTGCTCGCCGGTTTGCGTCTCGCGACCGCCGGTCTCACCGGTCGTGGGCGCACTGCCCTCGCCGGTTTCGGGAGTACTCGCGCCTTCGCCGGTGGGGGCCTGCCCGAACTCTCCCGTTTCCTGCGCCGTCTCTCCCGTTTCCTGCCCGGACTCCCCTGTTTCCTGCGCGGGCGCCGGCCTGCCGTGCGCCGCGTGGTGCACGGCGCGGCTCACCTCCAGCGGATCCACCCGCACCGCCTCCCCGTCCGGGGTGTCGTAGGCGGCGTCCTGGATCGGGATCGTGGAGAACGCCACGTCCCCGGCCGCGAGCCCTTGCATCCGCTGCGCGAACGCGAGCAGGTCCCAGTCCCGGTCCAGCACGATCGAACGCCGCGCCGAGTCGATCAGCCCGCCGAGCTTGGCGGGCTGGGCCAGCAACCCACCGGAGGTCGCGGGGCGCACGAACCCGGCGAGGAACGCCTGCTGGCGCACCATCCGGTCCAGGTCGCCACGAGGCAGTCCGTGCCGCTGCCGCACGAACGACAGCGCCTGCGCACCCGAGATCAGCTGGTGCCCGGCGCGGAAGTCGGCACCGGAGTACGGGTCGTGCACGGCCTCGCGCAGGCACACCGGCACGCCGCCGATCGCCTCGGTGAGCTGGGCGAAGCCGAGCAGGTTCACTTCGGCGTAGTGGTCGACCTGCACGCCGGTCAACTGCTGCACGGTGTCGGTGAGGGTCCTGCGGCCTGCGTCGGCGGCCCGGCGCTCCCGCTCTGCGGGATCGGCGACACCGGTGAGCGCCTCCGCGGCCTGGCTCTTGCCGCGCCCGTACGCCGAATTGATCTTGTGCTCGCCGTGGCCGGGAATGCTGGTGTAGGTGTCGCGCGGCAGCGACATGGCGGTCGCGCCCGCGCCGTTCGACGGGATGTGCACCAGCATCAGCGTGTCGGTGAGGTTCGCCGGGTTGTCGCCCGCGCGCAGCCGCCGCAGCACGTCGTCCGGCAGCGGCCTGCCCTGCGAGTCGGTGCGGCTGTCCAGCCCGACCAGCAGGATGTCGGTGGCCCCGTCGGCGGCCGCGCCGTCGGTGGCGGAACTGGTGCTCAGCGCCCAGCGCAGTTCGCCGTAGTTCGCCCATCCGTACCCGGTGACCGCCAGCACCAGCACCGACAGCAACGCGAAACCAACCCGACCGGCGATCACGGCACGTGATCGGCGCGGCAGCTGCGGTGCGTCGTAATCGCGCGGATCCTCCGCCACGATTCACCCCCTAGACCCCGGTGACCGCTGGTGAGACTAGCCGCGACTGCTCCGTTCAGCCGTGTGCCGCCGGCGTCCGCGATGCCGGTCATCGGGCCGAATTCGGGACGATCGGCGGCGTGCGGTCACGCTCGGCGGTGGAAGTCGCCGATCGGCCCGACCACCCGCGGGCGGGTGGCGGCGGTCGTTACCCTGCTCGGTAGCGGAATCACGGATTTCACGTCACTCGCGGTCACCGGCCGCGTCGCAGCCCCCGGAGGTGAACCATGTCCGACGATTCGGAGGATGCTCACTCCGGCGGAGAGCTGCCCGCGCGGGAGGGGCGGCCGATCGCGGTCCGCTACCAGCCCGGAGTGGTCGGTGAATCGCGCAGGCAAGCTCACCTGGCGCTGACCGAGCCCGGCACCGACGACGCCGCATATTGGACGACCGCGTGCGGCCAGGTGATCCCGGCCGACGTCGCCGAGGTCGCCGACCGGCCTTGGGGGATGCCGTGCCTGCGCTGCCTGGTGGGAATGCCCGAAGCGCCGTGCCCGGCGGGTACGGGCGAGTGACCGCCTCGCGCGTTCAGGCGCGGGTGATGGCGCGGCAGGCGTCGAGCACGTCGGAGCCGGTGAAGTCCGGTTCGCTCAACGAGCCGAGGAACAGCCGCTCCTTGCGTGCAACCCATGCGGTGGCCATGCCGGAGGCTTTCGCACCGTGCAGGTCCCAACCGTGCGAGGCGATCATCACCGCACGGGACGCATCGGTCCCGATCCTTTCCAGACCGCTTCGGTAGACCTCCGGCGCGGGCTTGTAGGCGCGCGGCCGGTCGCTTCCGGTGACCACGTCGAAGCGCTCGCGCAGCCCGGCGGCTTCCAGCGCGGCTTCGGCGGTCGCGGTGGTGCTGTTGGTGACCGTGGCGATCCGCAACCCGGCCTCGCGCAGCAGCGCCAGCGCGTCCGGCACTTCCGGGTAGGGCGGCATCCGGCCTGCGGTTTCGACCGCTGCCCGCACGACTCCGGATTCGGCGGTGAGCCCGGCCAGCTGCAACCGCCGCGTCACGGCGGACCGCAGGTAGTCCGCGAACGGCAGGTACTGGCCGACGAGCGTGTCGACCATCGCCCGCTGCACGGTCTCGTCGAGCAGGTCCAGGCCCGCCTGTTCGCCGTTGCACGGCGCGGGCAGCGCGGCGCTGAGCGCCGCCGGGTCGAGCAGCGTGCCGTTGAGGTCGAACACCGCCCAGTCCAGGTCCGCCACGTCCCGGGTCCTTTCATGTCATCGCCGCCAGAGCCGTTA
>NZ_JAFRFW010000273.1:0-1879 GCF_017434145.1 Saccharopolyspora sp.
CCCGGCGGTCGCGTTCCGCCGGGGATCATCGCTAGGTTCAGCCGTCGCCCGTCTTTGACGGCTTCGACGAACGCGGTCCACTGGCCGCTGGTCGTGGTGAAGTACCCGGCGGCGCGGTCTTTGGTGTCACGCACCGCGGCGCCGCCAGCAGCACGGCCTACCTCGACGCAAGCGGTCTGCTGTGATGACCGGCTGGATTTCCGCCATCCCGTCACCTGTCGCGTCATGTGCTCTCCTCCAACATCGCTGCCCCCGTTACCTTTTTCGTGGCTCTGATCTTGGAGCCCTGGTCGCCAGGTCCGGCATGACTGAGTCCCCCAGTTGCTTGCATGATCCGGGGGGTGGTGTCACCGGGCCTGGTGGCATCGAGGGACCGCTGATAGGGACACGGCCGCCTGCGGGTAGGTCTCGTCGTAACGTGGCTGCCGGCCGTCGATGCCTGACTGGTGACCAGCAACTTCGACGCGAAGGACTGGGTGGATGACCAGCACATACGGCGTGTTCCTTGGCCTGGATGTGGGCAAGGGCGAGCACCACGCCGTGGGCCTGGACCCGAGCGGGAAGCGGCTGCATGACGGGCCGTTGCCCAACAGCGAACCGAAGCTGCGGGCGGTGTTCGACAAGCTCGCCGCCCACGGCCCGGTGTTGGTCGTGGTGGATCAACCGGCCACGATCGGCGCGCTGCCGGTCGCGGTCGCACGTGCTTGCGGGCACCAGGTCGCCTACCTGCCCGGCCTGGCGATGCGCCGCATTGCCGATCTCTACCCGGGCAACGCCAAGACCGATGCCCGCGACGCCTACGTGATCGCCGACGCAGCCCGCACCCTCCCGCACACGTTGCGGCAGGTCGACGTCGGCGACGATGCCTTGGCCGAACTCGGCGTCCTGGTCGGCTTCGACGACGACCTGGCCGCCGAAGCCACCCGGATCAGCAACCGCATCCGCGGCCTGCTCACCGGCATCCACCCCGCGCTCGAACGCGCACTCGGCCCGAAGGTCACCCACACCGCCGTGCTGGAGATCCTGGCCCGCTGCGGCGGTCCGATCGGCCTGGCCAACGCCAGCCGCCGCAAGCTGATCACGATCGCGACCAAGCACGCGCCCCGCATGGGCCAGCGGCTGGTCGACGACATCCTCGCCTCTTTGGCCGAGCAGACCGTGGTCGTTCCCGGCGCCGCCGCAGCCGACATGGTCCTGCCGCGCCTGGCTGAGAGCTTGAAAACCGTGCTGGAGCAACGGAAAACCCTCGCTGCCCAGGTCGAAGGGATCCTCGATGCGCACCCTCTTGCCGAGGTCCTGACTTCCATGCCCGGCATCGGGGTCAGGACCGCCGCCCGCATCCTGCTGGAAATCGGCGACGTCTCCGCCTTCGCCAACTCCGCACACCTCGCCGCCTACGCCGGCATCGCCCCGGTGACCCACCGCTCCGGCAGTAGCATCCGAGGTGAACATCCCGCCCGCACTGGGAATCGCAAGCTCAAGCGCGCGTTCTTCCTCGCCGCGTTCGCTGCCCTGTCCGACCCGGTCAGCCGCGCCTACTACGACCGCAAGAGAGCCGAGGGCAAGAAACACAACGCCGCTCTGATCTGCCTGGCCCGACGCCGCTGCGACGTCATCTTCGCCATGCTCCGCAACAAGACCTATTACCAACCAGCCCGCCCCACAACCCAACCCGCAGCGCCCCCGGCCGCCGCTTGACAAAACCATAGGAACACCCACCCCGAGCGGGGGCTTTCGTGCTGTTCGGGGACGTTTCGCAGCGGGCCGCACCCGATCGGTTCAGGTAGATGTGACGTGCGGCACCTGGTGCGGTGGCAGACCCCGGCGCAATGATTGGGTGGCCACAGGTTGGAAGGCCGAGTACTCGGCCCGTTCGGCG
>NZ_JAFRFW010000274.1:0-2070 GCF_017434145.1 Saccharopolyspora sp.
GTGTCGTTCGACGCTTTCGTGGACACCCAGCGGGATCCGGACGGCGCCGACCCGCTGCTACTGGAGTCCAGTGTGGACGGCGGGGCGAGCTGGCGGCCGGTGCCGGTGACCGCGAACGGGCCGGGTGCACCGGAAGGGCCGCAGCAGTCGCTGGCCGGATCGGGCCACCGCGCGTGGTGGCAGGTGCGCGGCACCGTGGACGCTCAGCCCGGCCAGCACGTCCAGGTGCGCTGGCGCTACGCGCCGGACAAGCAGTACACCGGGCGGGGCGTGCTGGTCGACGGAATCTCGGTGGCCGACCGGGACCGCACGCTGCTCGACGGCGAGCGCGAGCCGCAGGGCTTCCACCCGCGGGGCTGGGCGCCGGTGCACCGCTGAGCCCGCGCGGACTCGGCGCCGTTGGCCCGCGAAGGTGATCGGCGCACCGCCGCACGGTGCAACCCGATTCCCGGTGCGAACCGTCCTGTCCACGGCGGGCGCGGCCCGCCGGCCCCGCCCGAACCTCGGCCGACCCGGAGACACCCGCATTGACCTGCACAGATCGCGGTTAGTAAGTTTCCCACATGGCCGTTGACGACAGCTCGTCCGAAGCCGGGGACGGCAGTCCCCTCGTGCGGATCCGCTCGCTGCTCCCGGGGCTGGCCAGAGCCGAGCAGCGGGTCGCGGGCATCGTGCTCGCCGATCCCGCCTCCATCGCCCGGCGCAGCATCACCGAGGTCGCCGAAGCGGCGGGCACCAGCGAAACCACCGTCACCCGGTTCTGCAAGGCGATCGGCGTCGGCGGGTATCCCGACCTGCGCATCGCGCTGGCCGCGGACACCGCCCGCACCTCCGAACGCGACCGCGACCTCGGCGGCGACATCGAACCGGACGACGACCTGGCGCAGATCATCGAGAAGGTCGCCTACGCGGACGCGAAAGCCGTCGAGGAAACCGCCGGACAGCTCGACGCCGAAGCGCTCGCCGCGGTCGTCGACGCCGTCGCGCGGGCCCGCCGGATCGACGTCTACGGCGTCGGCGCCAGCGCCTTCGTCGCGCTCGACCTGCAGCAGAAGCTGCACCGCATCGGCCTGACCTGCTTCGCGTGGTCGGACACGCACACCGCGCTGACCTCGGCGGCGCTGCTGCGCGACGGCGACGTGGCCATCGGCATCTCGCACACCGGCGCCACCTCCGAGACGGTGGAGGCGTTGCGGGAGGCCGGGCGGCACGGGGCGGTCACCGCCGCGCTGACCAACTTCAGCCGTTCGCCGATCACCGAGATCGCCGGGAACGTGCTGACCACGGCGGTGCGCGAGACGACCTACCGCTCCGGGGCGATGGCGAGCAGGCTCGGCCAGCTCACCGTGATCGACTGCCTGTTCATCGGGGTGGCGCAACGGCACATCGACGACACGAAGGCAGCGCTGGAAGCCACCTACGCGGCCGTCGACGGGCACCGGCTCGGTGCCCGCCCGGATCGCCGCAGGCATCCGGACCGGCCCAGGAACGAGGAGGACGCTGGATGACCCGCGATCCGCAGCCGCCCGCGCGGGTGAACGCCCCGACGGAACGGACCAACGAGCGCACCAGGGACATCGACCTGCTGCCGACGCTGGACATCCTGCACGTGCTCAACGCCGAGGACCGCACCGTTCCGGAGGCGGTCGGCCGGGCGCTGCCGGAGCTGGCCCGCGCGGTGGACCTGGCGGTGACCGCGCTGCGCTCCGGCGGACGGGTGCACTACGTGGGCGCAGGCACCTCCGGGAGGCTCGCGGGGCTCGACGCCGCCGAGCTGATCCCGACCTACAACGTGCCCGCGGACTGGGTGGTGGCGCACCAGGCCGGTGGCAGCGGCGCCTTCCAGAAGGCCGTGGAGAACGCCGAGGACGACACCGATTCCGGTGCCGCGCTGGTCGATTCACAGGTCACCGGTTCGGACTTCGTGCTCGGGCTGACCGCCTCCGGCCGCACGCCGTACGTCATGGGAGCGCTGCAGGCGGCCCGGCGGGCCGGGGCGGGCACGGCGCTGATGTCGGCGAACCCGGAGTCGGCGGGCAACGCCCCGGCGGACGTGGTGATCGCGGTGGA
>NZ_JAFRFW010000275.1:0-2405 GCF_017434145.1 Saccharopolyspora sp.
ACGGCCGCGCAAGGCGGCTCCGGCAGCTTGTGCGGCGTGCTGGCCGGTGCCGCCGTCCTGGGGATCGCGCTGACCACGCTGACGCTGCGCGTGCAGCGACATGAGCCGGACGCCGGACCGCAGCCGCGGCCGGCCGCGGTGCGCTGACCGACCCGGCTCCTGCACGGAAAGGATTCTCGTTGGACATCCAGGACTTCTCCCTCGACCTGTTCTCGCTGCGCGGCCGCAACGCCATCGTCACGGGCGGCAACACGGGACTCGGCCGGGCGTTCACGGTTGCGCTGGCGAAAGCGGGCGCGAACGTCTTCGCGCCCACCGTCGCAGACGACGGCGGCACGACCCGGCAACTGGTCGAGGAAACGGGTGCTCGTCTGGAGACGCAGGAGATCGACCTCACCGGGCCGGGTGCTCCCGAGCGGGTCGTGGAGTCCTGTGTGGACGCATTCGGCTCGGTCGACGTACTGGTCAACTCGGCAGGAATCGCCGAGCTCGCACCGGTCGCGGAGTTCGGCAGGCAGCAGTGGGACCCGATGATCGCGCTGAACCTGACCGCGCCGTTCGAACTCGGCTGGTGCGCCGGGCGCCGCATGGCGCAGCAGGGCCGCGGCAAGATCATCAACATCGCGTCGCTGTTCTCGTTCCTCGGCGGCCGCAGCTCACCGGCCTACGCCGCGACCAAGCACGGCATCGTCGGCTTCACCAGGGCCTACTGCGACGAGCTCGGCGCGCACAACGTCCAGTGCAACGCGATCGCACCCGGATACTTCGCCACCCCGCTCACCGAGCGGACCCGGGCCGACCCCGCGCAGAACCAGCGGGTGCTCGAGCACATCCCCGCCGCACGTTGGGGCGAACTGGGCGACTTGATGGGCGCGACGGTCTTCCTCGCCAGCCGCGCCTCCGACTACGTCAACGGGCACGTCCTGAGCGTGGACGGCGGCTACCTCACCCGATGACCCGAAGCACCGAGAGCACGGAGACCGAAGTGGACAACAACGCCATCATCGACGAGCTGCGCGAGATCGCGGGCCCGCAGCGGGTGGACACCGACGAGCAGCTGCTGCGGGAGGCCAGCGTCGACCGCTTCAAGAAGTACACCGCGGTCCACGGCATCTACGACGGGCCGCTACCGCCGGCGATCGTGCGCGCGGGCAGCGCCGAGCAGGTGGCCGCGGTCCTGGCGTTCGCGAACGAGCACGGCGTCAACATCGTCGCCCGCACCGGTCGCACCGGAACCGAGGGCGGGCTCGAAACCAGTCACGAGCGGACCGTCGTGCTGGACGGGTCCGGCATGGCCGAGATCGTGCGCATCGATCCGGTCGACATGCAGGCCACCGCCCAGTGCGGCACTCCGCTGCAGGTGTTGGAGCAGCGCGTGCGCGAGTTCGGGCTCACCACCGGGCACTCGCCGCAATCCAAGCCGCAGGCGCAGCTGGGCGGGCTGGTCGCCACCCGCTCGATCGGCCAGTTCTCCACGCTCTACGGCGGGATCGAGGACATGGTCGTCGGCCTGGAAGCGGTGTTCCCGGACGGCTCGATCAGCCGGATCAAGAACGTGCCGCGCCGCGCCGCGGGACCGGACATCCGCCACGTCGTGATCGGCAACGAGGGCGCGCTGTGCTTCGTCACCGAGGTCACGGTGAAGTTGTTCGCGCACCGGCCGGAGAACGACCACTTCCACGGCTACCTGCTCGACGACGTTCGCACCGGGATTGAGATCCTGCGCGAGATCGTGACCGCCGGTTACCGGCCTTCGGTGGCGCGGGTCTACTCCGAGCAGGACGCCGCCCAGCACTTCGCGCACTTCGCCGACGGCAAGTGCGTCGCGGTCTTCCTCGCCGAAGGACCGGCCGGGCTCGCCGAGGCCACCAGCGCGGAGATCGACCGGGTGGTGCGCGAGCACGCGCACGAACGCGTCGAGCCGGAATTGATCCGCGAGTGGTTCGACGACCTGAACTGGGGCCCGGACAAGATCCTCGCCGAACAGCGGACCATGCTCGCCGAACGGCGACTCGGCTACACCACGGAGGTATCCGCCAACTGGTCGGTGATCGGCGACATCTACGAGGCCGTCATCGCCCGGATCACCGCGGAATTCCCGCGCTTCGCGGACATCACGCTGCTCGGCGGGCACTCCTCGCACAGCTACCAGACCGGCACCAACATGTACTTCGTCTACGACTACCGCATCAATTGCGAGCCGCGGGAGGAGATCATCGAGTACCACGTCCCGCTCAACGCGATCATCGTCGAGGAGACGCTGGCCCGCGGCGGATCGATGGTGCACCACCACGGCATCGGGAAGTACCGCGCGCCGTGGACCGAGCAGGAGCACGGCAGTGCCTATCCGGTGCTGCGCAAGCTCAAGGACGCCTACGACCCCAACGGAATCATGAACCCGGGCA
>NZ_JAFRFW010000276.1:0-6641 GCF_017434145.1 Saccharopolyspora sp.
CCGGTCGCCGCAGCCGCATCGATCGGAACCCGGTGCAGCTCGGCGATCGTGGCACCGAGCGCGCCGAAGTAGTCGTCCGGCGCCGTTCCCGTCCAGCGGTACGGCAGCGTCACCGGATCTTCGTCGGCCAGCGGAGCACCACCGAGGCGGCGATACGCCACGAGGTCCGGCGCGCACACCTCCCACCGGGGCAGCTCCACATCCAGCCGCGGCCGCAGCAGCTCCAGCACCCGCGCCTCGATCGGGATGCGGCTCGACACCTCCGGGCGCCGCGGCTCCCGCAGCACCCACCACCGGCCTTGCGAGTCCGCGCCGTGCCGGACCCGGAAGTCCCACCCGGTCTCGTCGACCTCCTCGATCCGCAGCTCGAGGCCGTGCCTGCGCGCCACTTCGACGGTCACAAGATCAGCGTAGGCGCCCCGGCAACGGGATTTCGCCGCCTACCGCGGACCGGAGCGTCCGACCCCGCTCCTAAGCTGGCCGGGTGCGTTTCGAAGGTTTCGGGGACGGGGCGGTCGAGTTCTACGAAGGACTCGAAGCCGACAACTCAAAGGCGTACTGGAACGACCAGAAGGCGGTCTACCAGCAGCACGTGCGCGAGCCGATGGAGGCGTTGCTGTCCGAACTGGCCGCTGAGTTCGCGCCCGGTGTGGACAGCGCCGCGGCGAACGGCCGCGCGAAGGTCTTCCGCCCGCATCGCGACGTGCGGTTCAGCCGCGACAAGTCGCCGTACAAGACGCACTGCGGCGGAGTGATCGAAGCCGGTCGCGGCGGCGGCGCGTGCTACGTGGAGGTCAGCGCGGACGGGATGCTCGTCGCGGGCGGCTGCTTCCACACCGAACCCGATCAGCTCGCCCGCTTCCGCACCGCCGTGGACGAGCAGGTGCACGGCGAGCGGCTGCGCGAGATCGTCGACGGACTCCGGCCGGGCTGGGAGATCCTCGGCGACACCCTCAAGAGCCGTCCGCGCGGGTTCGCCGCCGATCATCCGCGCCTGGAACTGCTGCGACACCGCACGCTCTACGCGGTTCGCCGGTGGGAACCGGACGACGTGCTGCACCAGCGCGACTGCCTCACCCGCGTGCGCAAGGGCTGGCGGAAACTGCGCGAGCTCAACCAGTGGTGCGCCGACCACGTCGGACCGTCCGAACGGCGGCGGTGAACGCGAACCCGGCCACGACGCCGAGCACGTCCACGAGCGCGTCCAGCACGTCCCCGCTGCGGCCCAGCGGCAGCAGGCCCTGCACCACTTCGGACAGTCCCGCGTAGCAGATCAGCCCGATCAGCAGCGGGATCTGCGGGATCCGGAAGCCGCTGATCGCCAGCGCCGCGAACAGCACCAGGTGCACGAGTTTGTCCGTGCCGGGCGGCGCGGACGGCACCCCCGACTCCGGGGTGAACAGCACGAGCAGGCTGATCGCGAAGACCGCGCCGAACCCGCAGTGCGCGAGCCGCGCGCTCACCGCCGGACCCGCTCGCAATGGCCTGCCCTGTAATGATTCAGCACGACAAGATCCCGATCGGCTCGTTCCTGGTGGTCGCGTGCTCCACGCGCGCTCGCACAGACTACGCTGACCCGATGTGAGTCGACGAGCCAAGATCGTTTGTACCATGGGCCCCGCCACCGCCTCGCCGGAGAAGGTGGCCGAGCTCGTCAGCAGCGGAATGGACGTCGCCCGGCTGAACTTCAGCCACGGCAGCCACGCCGATCACCAAGAGGTCTACGACCTCGTGCGCACCGCCGCGAAGGAGAGCGGCCGCGCCGTTGGGGTGCTCGGTGACCTGCAGGGGCCGAAGATCCGTCTCGGCACGTTCGCGGACGGTCCCGTCGAGTGGCGCACCGGTGAGGTAGTGCGCATCACCGTCGAGGACGTCGAAGGCACCCATGATCGGGTGTCCACCACCTACAAGGGCCTGGCCTCGGATGCCAAGGCGGGCGACCGGGTGCTGGTCGACGACGGCAAGGTGGGCCTGACCATCACCGCCGTCGAAGGTGACGACGTGGTCTGCGAGGTCGTCGAGGGCGGCCCCGTCTCGAACCACAAAGGACTTTCCATGCCGGGCATGGACGTCTCGGTGCCCGCGCTGTCCGACAAGGACGTCGCGGACCTCGAGTTCGCCCTGCGGCTCGGGGTGGACTTCATCGCGTTGTCGTTCGTGCGCAGCCCCGCCGACATCGACCTGGTGCACCAGGTGATGGACCGGGAAGGCAGGCGGGTGCCGGTGATCGCCAAGCTGGAGAAGCCGGAGGCGGTGGACAACCTGGAGGCCATCGTGCTGGCCTTCGACGGTGTCATGGTCGCCCGCGGTGACCTCGGCGTGGAGCTCCCGCTCGAACACGTGCCGCTGGTGCAGAAGAAGGCCATCCGGATCGCGCGGGAGAACGCCAAGCCGGTCATCGTCGCCACCCAGATGCTGGACTCGATGATCCACAACCCGCGGCCGACCCGGGCGGAGACCTCGGACGTGGCCAACGCGGTGCTGGACGGCACGGACGCGGTGATGCTCTCCGGCGAGACCAGCGTCGGCGACTACGCCATCGACACCGTGCAGACCATGTCCCGCATCGTGGAGGCGGTCGAGGCCGGCTCGGCCACGCCACCGCCGCTGAGCCACGTGCCGCGCACCAAGCGCGGCGTGCTCTCCTACGGCGCCAGGGACATCGGCGAGCGCCTGAACGCCAAGGCGCTGGTCGCGTTCACCCAGTCCGGAGACACCGTGCGGCGGCTGGCGCGGCTGCACACCCGGCTGCCGCTGCTGGCTTTCACACCGGAGGAGTCGGTGCGCAGTCAGCTCGCTCTCACTTGGGGGACGGAGACGTTCCTGGTGCATAAAGTGGACACGACCGACCAGATGGTCCGCCAGGTGGACCAGGCCATGCTCTCGCTCGGCCGGTCGCAGCGCGGCGACATGGTGGTCATCGTCGCCGGTTCTCCGCCGGGCACCGTGGGTTCGACGAACCTGATCCGGGTGCACCGGCTCGGCGAGGAAGACCACGTCTGAGCCGGGTTCCGCGGGCCGGTCCGCGCGGACTTCCGCGCCGGCGGGAACCAGTGGCGCTTCCCGCCCGCCGACCCGCACGACACGCCCGAGGAGCACAAGTGACCGAAGCGGCACGGGCCGCGGCCGCCGACCCCGCCGGCCTGCACATCGACAGCTCGGTTCCGCTGGACGTCAACGGGGTGCCGCACGGCCAGCCGGTGCTGGACCGGCTGATCGGCCTGCTCGACCTGGAGCGGATCGAGCAGGACATCTTCCGCGGCGTGAGCCCCGCCGAGGCCCCGGTGCGGGTCTTCGGCGGCCAGGTCGCGGGGCAGTCCCTGGTCGCGGCCGGGCGCACGGTGCCCGAGCAGCGGCAGGTGCATTCGCTGCACGCCTACTTCATCCGGCCCGGTGATCCCAGCGTCCCGATCGTCTACGAGGTGGATCGCACCCGCGACGGGCGTTCGTTCACCACCCGCCGGGTGGTGGCGGTGCAGCGCGGCAAGGCGATCTTCTCGCTGTCGGCGTCGTTCCAGATCGAAGAGGACGGCATCGACCACGCGGAGCCGATGCCCGACGTGCCCGCCCCGGAATCGCTGCCGACGTACGGCGAACAGCTCACCGGGGGCGTGCTGGACCGGCTCGGCGGCACCTACCCGCCGCGGCCGATCGACGTCCGCTACGTCACCGGCCCACCGTGGCAGCGCAGGGACAACGGTTCCCGCGAGGCCCGCAGCCAGGTGTGGATGCGCGCCGACGGAGTGCTCGGCGACGACAAGCTGCTGCACGTGTGCATGGCGGCGTTCGCATCGGACCTGACGTTGCTGGATTCGGTACTGGTGCGGCACGGCGTGTACTGGGGGCTGGACAAGGTCTCCGGCGCGAGCCTGGACCACGCGATGTGGTTCCACCGCCCGTTCCGCGCCGACGAGTGGCTGCTCTACGACTGCTCGTCCCCGAGCGCATCCGGCGCGCGCGGCCTCACCACCGGCCGCTTCTTCGCCCGCGACGGCCGCCTGGTCGCCACCGTGGTCCAGGAAGGACTCCTGCGGGTCGACTGACCGCAGGGCGGAGATCCCTTCTGCACCTCGATCCCCGGTCGTCGGCTTCGCCTGCTCTCCTCGAACCGCACGCCGTGCTCGCGCCGAGCAACACGCCGAGCGTTGACCGCGATGTCCGGTTCCGCTTGACTGCGCGGTGCCCGGGTGCGGCGTTGCGCCCGAAGACCTCGAGGGGGCGCGATGCGGCGTCGTTGGGCACCTGTGTTCGTGCTGGTCCTGCTCGGAGTGCTCACCGGCCCCGCCGCGTCCGTCCCGGTGTCCGCGGCGCCGGACGGGCTGGCCGCCGATCTGGACCGGATCCTCGCCGACCCGCGGTTGGACGGGTCGCACGCCGGGGTCGTGGTGCGGGACCCGGAAAGCGATCAGGTGCTCTACAGCAGGCAGGCCCGCGCGCGGGCGACCCCGGCGTCGAACGCGAAGCTGTTCACCGCGGCCGCCGCGTTGGAGCAGCTCGGGCCGCAGCACCGGTTCCGCACCGACGTGCGCACGGCCGCGCCGCGGAACGGGCCGGTGCTGGCGGGTGATCTGTACCTGCGCGGGACGGGTGATCCGACGATGCTCGCCGCCGATTACGACGAACTGGCCCGGCAGGTCGCGGACTCCGGTGTGCGCGTCGTGCAAGGCAGGCTGCTGGGCGACGACTCGTGGTTCGACGACGTGCCACTGGGCACCGGTTGGGCCTGGGACGACGAACCCGCCTACTACGCGGCGCCTGTCTCGGCGCTGACGGTCGCGCCGGACGAGGACTTCGACGCCGGGTCGGCGATCGTGCGGGTCACCCCGGGCGCCGAGGGCTCGCCGGCAGCGGTGCGGCTCGACCCGCCGAACGGTGCGGTGCGCGTTGAGAACCAGGCCGTTACCGGCGCACCTGACTCCGCCTCGACGCTGTCGGTCGAACGCGCGCACGGCAGTGATCAGGTCGTGGTGCGCGGTTCGGTGCCCGCCGGGTCGGCACCGGCCGAGGAGTTCACCAGCGTGCCCGACCCGACCGCCTACGCCCTCGACGTGTTCGCCCGCGCACTGCGCGCGCACGGAGTGCAGGTAGCAGGAATCGGGGAAGGCGCGGTGCCGGAGGGTGCCCGGACGATCGCGGCGCGGGATTCGATGCCGCTGCGCGAACTGCTCGTGCCGTTCCTCAAGCTCAGCAACAACGGCCACGCCGAAGTGCTGACCAAGACCATGGGCGAGCAGGCGCGCGGCGAAGGCAGCTGGCCCGCCGGGCTGGCGGTGCTGGGCGAGCGGCTCACCGGGCTCGGCCTGGAGCCGGGACGGCTGCGGCAGGTCGATGGCTCGGGCCTGTCGTCGATGGACTCGGTCTCCCCGGAGCAGGTGGCGTTGCTGCTGGACAACGTTCGTGCGCGCCCTTGGTTCGCGGACTTGCGCGCGGCGCTGCCGGTGGCGGCCGACCCGGACCGGATGGTCGGCGGCACGCTGCGCAACCGGATGGGCGGGACACCCGCGGCGGGCAACGCGCACGCCAAAACCGGTTCGCTGACCGGTGTGAGCGCGCTGTCCGGTTACGTCACCGCCGCGAACGGCCGCCCGCTGGTCTTCTCGGTGCTGCTCAACGACTTCCTGTCCGACGCACCGACCGATGTGGAGGACGCGATCGCGGTGCGGCTCGCGCAGTACACCGGCCCGGGCGAGCCCGCGCGCGGGGTGCCCGCGGTGCCGCGCACGGTGCCGCCGGCGGCCGGTGCGGACCTCGAGTGCGCGTGGACCAAGTCCTGCTGAATTGCCGCACCCGGTGGTTCCGATAGCGCCGCGGCTTCGCGTATTTCCCGCATGTCCTCCGGAAATGCCGGAATACCCGGGGGAAACCCCGAGTGACGTCCGCGGCCGTCTCAGGGGGCGACCGGGTAGATCGCGGTGTTGCCGTAGGGTCGTGCGGGTTAGCTTCGTTTCGGTAGGCCGAGTTATTCCGATGACCCGGGAGTTCCATGTCGTTCGTCAGTGATTTCCTGGCCATGGTCGCTGCCCTGCCGCACCCGCTGTTGGTGCTGGTCACGGGCGCGCTGGTGCTGGGGGAGTGCACGCTCGGCGTCGGTTTCCTGGTGCCGGGCGAGACCGGTCTGCTGGTCGCATCGGCAGCGGTGACCGATCTGGGCTTTTTCTTCGGGCTGTCGTTGACCGTGGCGTTGTGCGCGGCGGCGGGCGACAACATCAGCTATTTCCTGGGGAAGCGCTACGGCGCCCGGATGCGGGAAGGAAAAACCGTCGCCAAGCTCGGTGTGCACCATTGGGACCGGGCGTGTCGCATGTTGCGCAAGTTCGGCATCGGGGCGGTGCTGGTGGCGCGCTTCCTGCCGGTGGTGCGGACCTTCGTGCCTGCCGCGGCGGGCACCAGCGGGCTCGGTTACGTGCGGTTCATGATCACCTCGCTGGTCGGGGCGACCGGTTGGTCGATGATGCACGTGGGCATCGGCTGGGCCGCGGGCGCTTCGGCGAAGTACATCGAGCACCTGCTCGGCCGCGCCGGCGGCGTCGTGCTGGGGGTGCTGGTCGTGGCCGGCATCGGGACCTTCCTGTGGCGGCGCTCCCGCAAACGGCGCGAAAGCGACGCGGAGCCGGCCGCCGCGACCGGGCCGGAGCCGGAAC
>NZ_JAFRFW010000277.1:0-1933 GCF_017434145.1 Saccharopolyspora sp.
CGCCGAACGCGCCGCCGAGCACCTCGTCCGCGCGGGCCGCGACGTCGTGGTCGTGCCCACCGGCTCACCGGTCCAGGGCTTGGCCGCGCTCGCGGTGCACGACACCTCGCGGCGGCGCCCGGACGACGTGGTGGCGATGGCGGAGGCCGCGGCGGCGACCCGGCGGGGCGAGCTGCGCATCGCCGATTCCGAGGCGCTGACCTGGGCGGGACACTGCCGCCCGGGTGATGTGCTGGGACTGGCCGATGGCGAGGTCGTGCTGCTGGGCCGAGATTTCTTCGCGGTGGCCCGGGACCTGGTGGACCGGATGTTCACCGCGGGCGGGGAACTGGTCACGGTGCTGATCGGTGCGCGGGCGCCTGCCGGGGTCGGCGACGAGCTGACCGCGCACCTGGCGCGGCACCGGCCCGAGGTCGAGTGCGTCTGCTACCCGGGAGGGGAACTCGGCTCGGCCGTGCTGCTCGGTGTGGAGTGAGCGAGCCGGGTTCGCGCCCCTCGCCGTCTGGCACGGTTACTACCGCGAAGACGATCGAGGGGGCGCGATGACGATCCGCAAGCGGATGCGGCCGGAGGAGCGGTCGGTGTGGACCTCGGCGGTCTCCAGCGCGGTGCTGCTGGTGCTCGCGGTCGTGTCGCTGCTCGCGGGCGCGTTGTTCGCGGTGTGCACCGCGATCGATGTGCTGCCGGGGCTCTGGTTCACCGCCGCGACGTTCACCGTGGTCGGCCTGACGCTGCTGCTGTTCTCGTCGGTGCGGGTGCTCATCGGCGATCGAGGGCTGACGATCATGTACGGCCCGTTGCGCAGGCCGGTGCAACGGCTGGCGCTGGCGGAGATCGAAAGCGCGCGGGTGGAGAACCGGCGGCCCGCCGAGGTCGGCGGCTGGGGCTACCGCGGGCTTCCCGGCAAGGCCACGATCATGTTGCGCGCCGGGGAGTGCCTCGTGGTGCGCTACCGCTCCGGCCGGGAGGTCGGCATCAGCGTGGACGACGCGGAACGCGGCGCGGCGCTGCTGAACGCGATGCTGTGAGCGCGCAGGCGGCGGGTTTCGTCGGTGGCGTCCGATAATCTCGCCAGCGGAAGCTCAGCGGGAACGCCCGAAACCGATGAGGTTCACGACCGGTGGGCCGGAAATCTTGGGGCACAGGACGAGCGGGGCACGGATGACCACTTTGGAGACCGGGCTGGAGCGGGTGCTCGGCGGCAAGACCGGCAAGGCGCTCGAGTCCGCCCTCGGTCTGTCCACTGTGGGCGACCTGGTGCGGCATTATCCGCGCCGCTACGCCGAACGCGGCGAACTCACCGCGATCGCCGGGCTGGAGATCGACGAGCACGCCACGGTGCTGGCGAAGGTCGAGCGGGTCACCAAGCGCAGCATGAAATCCCGCCGCGGAACCATCGTGGAGGCCCGCATCACCGACGGGCACCGGCCGCTGCTGTGCACGTTCTTCAACCAGGCGTGGCGGGAACGCGAGCTGTTGCCCGGCCGCCGCGGCATGTTCGCGGGCAAGGTCACCGCCTACAAGGGCGCGCTGCAACTCGCGCACCCCGAGTACCAGCTGTTCGACGAGCAGGAGCAGGACGCTGGTTCGGCGGCCGAGGAGTTCGCCGCAGCGCTCATCCCGGTCTACCCGTCCGCGCAGGGCCTGCCGTCCTGGTCGATCGCCCGCTGCGTGCGCCAGGTGCTGGACACCTGGGACGGGGCCGAGGATCCGCTGCCGGAGCCGCTGCGCGCCGAGCACCGGCTGATGGGCCTGGAGTCCGCACTGCGCAAGATCCACCAGCCCGCCGATCACGGCGAGGTGGCCGCCGCGCAGAACCGGCTCAAGTGGGACGAGGCGCTGGCGGTGCAGCTGGTGCTGGCGCGGCTGCGCGAAACCGCGCACGAGCACCCCGCCCCGGCCAGCCCGCGTCGCGACGACGGCCTGCTCGCCG
>NZ_JAFRFW010000278.1:0-3215 GCF_017434145.1 Saccharopolyspora sp.
GAACAGGACGGTGTCGTCGTGGTCGACGAACCGGACACCGGCGACCTGCACAACAAGTGGACCTTCGCGCCGCTCGGGGTCCCGGTGTTCGGGCTGGTCGACTCGGTGCTGGACGTGCCGGGCAAGCTCTTGCCGGGGGCGTGAGCGCCGCTTCGGGTGACGGCGGCCCCGGTCGGGCACCGGGGCCGTCCACGCGGCGGCTCAGATCCAGGCGATCATCAAGCCGGGGGCGACCGCCAGCGCCGCGAAGCGGGCGAAGCGGCCCACCAGGCCCGTGATCAAGAACGTGCTCAGCGGCACCCGCGCCCAGCCCGCGACCACGCAGGTCGCCAGGAACGGTGGCAGGCTCGCCGCCGCGCTCAGCAGCAGCACTCCACCGGTCCACATCGGACGGTGCAGGCACCAGGCGCGGAACCGGTCCAGCCATTCCTTCCAGCGGCCGGTGTGGTGCTCCGGATCGCTGCGGCGCTGCAGGAAACCGGGAAGTTTGATGATGCCGCGCGCGGCGTAGTAGTAGAGCAGCTTGCCGCCGATCTGCCCGAGGGTCACCACCAGCGCCAGCAGCCACCAGGGCACCTCCGGGCCCTTGACGACCATGCCGACGACGAAGATCTCCACGCTGATGATCGGGAACAGCGCGGAAACCACCGACATCCCGAAGGCGGTGGAGATCAAACCGATGGAGGTCAGCACGGGTCCTCCGGAGGTCGGTGCGTGGTCAGCGCCAGGCTAGCAACATCCCGCGAACGGCATCGTGTGGCCGGGCGGCTGCGGAGCGTTTCCGGCCGGGCCGCGACCCGCCCGGTGCAGGCGGCTCACTCCGGCCGGGAGAGTTCCAGGTCGAGCGGGCCGGACAGGCGCAGCTCCCGCAGCGGGCGACCAGCGGCGTCGAGCGTGCGGACCGTGCCGTCCGGACCCCAACCGGCGTGCTCGAAGAACGCGAGCGAGGCCGAATCCTCCTCCGGAACCCAGGTGATGCCGCGCGTGGCGCCGCCCTCGGCGAGCTGTTGCGCCATGGTCGCCAGCAGCCGGCCGCCGTGCCCGCGGCGACCCCAACGCGGCTCGACGAGCAGCGTGCTCACCAGCGCCACGGTCGCCGCATCCGGCGGTGGGGTGCCGTTCGCGGCGGCGGCTTCCTGCTCGGGAGCACGACCTGCGGCGCAGAACCCGGCCGTCCATTCGCCCTCGGTGGCCACCAGCAACGTCACCTGGCCGCCGTGCAGTGCCTCTTCCCAGCTGCGTCGCGCCGCGTTCTCGTCCACGCTCGCCAGCGCTTCCGGCGGCAGCAGCTCGGCGTAGGCGCTGCGCCAGGTGGTGAGCTGGATCCGTGCGATCTCGGGGACGTCGGAAGGCGCGGCGAGGCGCACATCGGCATCGGCCATGCGCGCCAAACTAGCTGGGAGGTCAGTCCGGATGCGTGCGGGCGGGGGAGACGCGGTGCCGCGCGGGTTGCGTGACCGGTTCGTCCGGCGCGCGCAGCAGCTCGCCGAACCGGTTCGTCGAGCCATGCGCTGCGGTTCGGTGCGCCGCACGGGGTTGTCGGTGCGGCCTGGCACCATCCGGGTGATGGAGACGATGAGTGCTGCGGCAGCGCGGCGGACGGCGCTGGCCGCCCAAGGGTTCGCCGCGCAGGGATCCACTGCCGCACGGCCGACCGGGGAGGCGAACAGGCAGCACCTGAACCGGGCGCTGGGTCGGACGAAGCTGCTGCAGATGGACTCGGTGAACGTCGCGGTGCGGGCGCACTACATGCCGCTCTACAGCCGCCTCGGCGCTTACCCCGCGGAGCTCGTCGACAACGCCGCTTGGACGCACAGCGCGAAAAAGCCGCGGCTGCTCGTCGAGTACTGGGCGCACGAAGCCTCCCTCATACCGGTGCGGGACTGGCCGCTGCTGCGCTGGCGGATGCGCGAACACGGCGGCTCGTGGCGGCGGGGCCTGCGCGAACTGCTGGAGGACTCACCCGGCCTCATCGACGACGTGCTCGCCGCGGTCAAAGACCTCGGTCCGGTCGGCGCAGGCACCCTCGAACGCGAACTCGGCGGTGACACCCGCCAGGGGCGCGGACCGTGGTGGAACCGCACCGACACCAAACGGGTCTGCGAGTTGCTCTTCGCCATGGGCGAGCTGACCACCGGCACCCGCCGCGGTTTCGAACGGCTCTACGACCTGCCGGAACGGGTGCTGCCGCCGGACGTGCTCAGCCAAGACCCGGACGAGCACGACGCGGTGCGCGAACTCGTGCGGCGCTCCGCGGACGCGCTCGGCGTCGCGACCGAAGCCGAGCTGCGCGACTACTACCGGCTCAGCCCGCAGCGCGGCCGCCGCGCCGTCGACGAGCTCGTGGAAAACGGCGACCTCGAACCGGTCGCGGTGCACGGCTGGCGCAGCCAGGCGTACCGGCACGTCGACGCACGCACGCCGAGGCGGGTGCGCGGCAGCGCGCTGCTCTGCCCGTTCGACCCGTTGATCTGGGAGCGCTCGCGGGCCGAGCGGCTGTTCGGCTTCCGCTACCGCATCGAGATCTACGTGCCGCAGCCGCAACGCGAGTACGGCTACTACGTCTTCCCCTTCCTGCTCGACGGTGAACTGGTGGCCCGGGTCGACTTGAAAGCCGACCGGACCGCGAAGGTGCTGCGCGTGCCCGGCGCGTTCGGCGAACCCGACCGCGATCTCGGCAAGATCGCCCCGGAGCTCGCCGCCGCGCTGCACGACATGGCCGCGTGGTTGGGCCTGGACGGCGTTGCCGTCGGAACCCGGGGCGACCTCGCCGACCCGCTGCGCGCGCTCACCGCAGCGTCCTGATCCGCTCGCTCACCCGGCCGAGGTGAGCAGCGCGTCGCCGCTACCGGTGCGGCCGAAGATCCGCAGCGGGGGCTCGTCCTCGGCAGGCTCCGCCGAAACCTCCAGGTCGCTGTGCGCCGACCCGGTCGTGGAGGTCAGGTCCACTTCCGCGGTCACCCCGCGCCGCACCGCGACCCGCAGCTCACCGGAACCCGTGATCAGCTCGGTCTGGCCGCGGGCGGCTTCGGAGATGGTGATGTCACCGCTGCCGGACCGGACCAGCACGTCCGCGTGCACCGCGCCCAGCCACACGCTGCCGCTGCCGGTCACCACCGACGACGCCGCACCCACCGAGGCGATCTCCACGTCACCGCCGCCGCTGCGGGCCTGCACCCCGGCACCCATCTCCCCGAGCCGCAGCGCGCCCGAAC
>NZ_JAFRFW010000279.1:0-1995 GCF_017434145.1 Saccharopolyspora sp.
CGGGACGGGCTCGCGGAGATCCGCGACGTCGTGTCCCCGACGGCCGAGCCGATCACCGGGGACCGGCCGCTGCGCGAAGTCCTCGGACGCGCGACCGCGGAAGCCGTGCTGCCGGTCGTGGACGGCGAAGGGCGGCTGCTCGGCGCGCTGACTCCGGCGGTGCTGCTGCGGGCGCTGGGTGATCAGCGATCTCAGGAGGCCCCGGATGCCTGAAGTGCCCCGCATCCCGCTCGGCGACTGGTTCCAAGCCGTCGTGAACTGGTTGAACGACACGATCGGGCCGGTCTTCGACTTCATCGACCTGGTGGTGCGTTCCGCGGTGGACGGCTTGACCGCGGCGCTGCTGTGGCCACCGCAGTGGCTGCTGGTGCTGGTGCTCACGGCGCTGGCCTGGTGGCTGCGCGGCTGGCGGTTCGCGCTGTTCACCATCATCGGATTCGGGCTGGTTGCCGAGATGCGCGAGTTCCAGCCCGCGATGCAAACGCTGGCACTGGTCCTGGTGGCCGCCGTGATCGCGATCGTGGTGGCGATCCCGGTGGGCATCCTCGCCGCGCGCGAGCGGGTCGTGAGGCACGTGGTGCGGCCGGTGCTGGACCTGATGCAGACGATGCCCGCGTTCGTGTACCTGATCCCGGTCATCTTCTTCTTCAACATCGGCGCGGTGCCGGGCGTGGTGGCCACGGTGATCTTCGCGCTGCCGCCCGGAGTGCGGCTGACCGAGCTGGGCATCCGGCAGGTCGACGCCGAGGTGGTCGAAGCCGGGGAGGCGTTCGGGGCGCCGCCGCGGCGGATCCTCACCGGCATCCAGTTGCCGCTGGCCATGCCGTCGATCATGGCGGGCATCAACCAGGTGATCATGCTGTCGCTGTCGATGGTGGTCATCGCGGGCATGGTCGGCGCGGAAGGGCTGGGCACCGAGGTCTACACCGCGGTGACCCGGGTGCAGCTGGGGGCGGGTTTCGAGGCCGGTGTCGCGGTGGTGGTGCTCGCGGTCTACCTGGACCGGATCACCGCGGTGCTGGCCGACCGCTCCCCCGTTTCCCGCGCGGCCCGGGAGACCGCGCCAGTCGCCTAGTGGACGGGGGCTTTCCAGTGGTGCGCACGGGATCGCAGCAGGGGGGCAAGCACTATCGCAGGAAGGCGGGAGGCGCCATGCGGACAAGACTTCCGGCCCGCCGGCTGGTGGCCTTCATCGCGATGCTGGCCGCGTTGGTGCTGGTCGCCGCGGGATGCGGCGGCAGGCAGGCGGACACCGGGCAGCAGGAGAAGCGGATCAACATCGGCTACATCGCCTGGGACGAGGCCATCGCGGTCAGCAACCTCTACAAGGTGCTGTTGCAGCGGCAGGGCTACCAGGTGCAGCTGACCGAACTGGAGGCCGGTCCGACCTACGCCGGGCTGGCGCGCGGCAACATCGACCTGTTCATGGACGCATGGCTGCCGCAGACGCACGCCGACTACTGGAACCAGTACCGCGGTCAGATCGAGGACCTCGGGGTCTGGTACGACCGGGCGACGCTGAACATCGCGGTGCCGACGTACCTGACCGACGTGAACTCGATGGCGGACCTGCGCGGCCGGGCCGCCGAGTTCCACGGCACGATCACCGGCATCGACCCGGGCGCCGGGCTCAGCCGCGTGACGCGGGACCAGATGATCCCGCAGTACGGCCTCACCGGGCAGTACACGCTGCAGACCTCGTCGACCACGGCGATGTTGGCTTCGCTGGAGCGCGCGATCAACGAGCGCCAGCCGATCGTCGTCACGCTGTGGCACCTGCACTGGGCGTACGCGAAGTACCCGATCAAGGACTTGGCGGACCCGCGCGGCGCGATGGGTTCGGCGGAGCAGATCCACGCCGCCGGGCGGAAGGGCTTCAGCGCCGACTTCCCGGACGTGACCGGGATGGTGCACAAGTTCCGGTTGAACGACCAGCAGCTCGCTTCGCTGGAGAACGAGATCAACAGCGCCCCGAAGGGGCAGGAGGAAGCCGCC
>NZ_JAFRFW010000280.1:0-4785 GCF_017434145.1 Saccharopolyspora sp.
ACGACCGGAGGCGGCCCACTCCGGCCGGACCCGCTCACGCGGTAGCGACCCCGCTGCGGCCGAGGATCTCGTCCACCGTCTGCTCCACCGTCAGCGCGGCGTTGTCCACCCAGACGCCCTCACCGGGAATCTGACCGCGCATCGCCTCGTCCAGAAAGGACCAGTCCTCGACCAGGACCTTGTCCCGCCCGCGATTGCGCTCACCGGCCACCGCGGGATCCGGCGCCAGCACGGCCAGCTTCAGATCCCGGGTGCGCACCGACTCGCGGTAGAAGTCCAGATGGGGCTTGAGCACCACGACGTCGTCGATCACCGGCACGACTCCGGCACCGGCGAAACTGTCCGACAGCAGCGCCGCGTTGCGCGCGCGCAGGAACAGCTGCCGATCCGGTTCCTCCTCCGGCTCCGGGCCCGGCCAGCGCCCGCCCGAGACGATGAACTCCTGCAACTTGTCCACCTCGATGTGCGCCCCGAGCGCGAACCGCTGGGCGAGGGCGCGCGCAACGGTCGACTTGCCGCTGCCGGGCACACCGGTCACCAGGAAGATCACCGGAGCCGGCTCGCGATCGACCGGAACGACCTCGAATTCCTTCACGATTTGGCCTCGCTTGATGCCGAATGGCGGGTACGGACGATTCCTCGCAGCGCCAGATGCGCGCGATATCGACTTGTTGCGCGTCGATCCGGGCATTCCGCGTCTGGCACGTCCGCGAGAGTATCGACCGCGTCCGCACGGCCGCGGAGAGCCCGGCTCGACGACGAGCGGTCATTCCTGAACCCGGAGTCGAGCAGGTCCGCATCATCGGGCACGTCCGCGAGGTCGACAGGGAGTCCGCGCTACGAACGAAGGGGCGGCGGGCGTGGTGGCGGTCAGCGCGAACGTAGCGAGGTTTCGACATGCGCCCGGAAACCCTCGGACGGACGAGAAACCGCTCGATGGTCGAGCACGGTATGCATCAGAGGCGAAAGTCCTCTGGGCGCACCCGGAGCATCACAGGTTCCCTCGTGGCGGGTCGTTGCTTCGGCCCGGGGAAGAAACCTCGACGCAATGCGGAAAGGTGTCCACCATGAGCAACGTGAAGAACGTGTTCGTGTCCATCGGCAACCGCCACCACGGCAGCGATCACCGCTGGGGCAACGGCCACGGCTGGGGCGGCCACCACTGGGGCGGTGGCCATGGCTGGGGCGGCCACCGCCGGCATGACCACCATGGCTGGGACTGCAAGAAGTAGCGACCACCCGGCACCGAATCGGAGTTCGGTGGCGCCCGCGCCGATGTGGCACGGGCGCCACTTCGAATGCGCTTTCCACCGCCGGAAAGCGCTAGCGGCGCGGCTGGGGGATATGCGGCTGGACGGTCCGACGCCGGGCGGTCCCGGACCGACCGGTCTTCCCATGCTCCGCGAGTCGCGTGCTCAGCTGGTAGTTCGCCACCACCAGGCCGAACACCAGCAACCCGATGCCGAGCTCGTTCCAGATGGACGGATCCTGCGGGCTGAAGGCGAGATCGTTGAGGATCGCGCCCGTTCCCGCCAGTACCAGCACCGCGGCGAGCAGGTGGTAATGCATTGCTTTCAACAAGACTTCTCTCCCGATTCGCCGGCGCCGCACTCGGACATCGCTGCCGAGCGCGGCGAAATCAGCTTGCTCACCAAGCGAGCACGAACAGCTTCACCGGCTTGCATTACGTTCGACTGAAGCGCACATGAGAGGCGGTTCAGCGAATTGTCAGCGTTAGCGCGATCGTGCGGGCGTTCCGCGTTCGACCTGCGCGCCGTCCGCCGCAAATCGGCATGACCCCTCCGGACGAGCGGCGCTTTCACCAGTCGCATGTGCGCGTTGCAGCCGAAGGTCGTCACTGCGCTATCGACTGCTCCACATGCCGTCCGTACGGCACGGCGTCGAGCAGCGTCACTTGCACCGTGGTGCCGTCCGGCACCTGGTACGAGAGCTGCTCACCGCGCCGGGCACCGACCAGCGCGGTTCCCAGCGGCGAGGCCGGCGAGTAGACCTCCAGGTCGTTGAGCTCGGCTTCGCGGGTGCCCAGCAGGAAAGTTTCGACATCTCCGGCGTCGTCGTAGCGGACGGTGAGCACCATGCCCGGCTCGGCGATGCCGTCGTCCGGCGGCGCCTCGCCGACGACAGCGGAGGCCAGCAGGTGCTGGATCTGCCTGATCCGGCCTTTCCGCTCCTGCTGAGCCGGGATCGAGCCGTCCTCGCCCGTTCCGGTGTCGCCGTTGCCCGGCGCGAGCAGGTCGGCGAGCTCGGCGCTGAGCCGCTCGTGCGCTTGCGGTGTCAGCCAGGCGCGCTGGGTATCGGCCATGATCACTCCAGTGTTCCGATGCAGCGGCCGCTCGCAGTGCCCGGCGAGCATCGAATGGCACCGGGCATCCCAGCGTGCCTGCGCCGCACGACCGGGCCGTTGCTGCGCTCGAGGCGACCGCGGCCGCTGCGGAGATTTCGTTGCTCTCAGGATGGACCAGGCCCCGCACCGGAGCATTGTTCGTCAGCTACAGCTCACGGTGCGGTCTTTTTCGGTTTCGCACAGGGCCGCATCAGGCCTCGTGGGCCGCCAAGTCGATCATCATGGCCAGCCGCTTGCGCGGGTCCTGCAGGTCGAGCGCGGTCACCTCGGCCATCCTGCGCAGTCGATAGCGCACCGTGTTCGCGTGCACCCCGAGGCGCTCCCCCGCTTCGGCGAGTTCGCCTTGGGCGTCCAGCCACGCGGCCAGCGTCGCCACGTAAGCGGTCCGGTGTTCGCGGTCGTACGAGCGCAATTCGGCGACCGGACCGCGCGCAGGCGTGCGCCCGGCAGCGGCCGCCGCGCGCAGCCGGTGCAGCAGGATTTCGTCCCACGATTCGTCGTACGCCCGCGGTTGCGCATCGGTCGAGCGACTTTGGTGCAGCGCCAAGCACTCCTCGGCTTCCTGGCGCGCCGCGGAGAGTTCCGCCGCCGACGCCATCCCGCTGATCCCGGCCCAAACGCTGACCTGATCCGGCAGCACCCGGCCCAACGCGGCCACCCAAGCCCGCGCGGTCGCGACGTCCTCGCTGGAAAGCACGGTGTAGAGGGTGTTTCCGGACAACGCGCTGCGGCCCGGTCGCGACCAGCCGAAGCCCGCGGTCGCCCGGTCGAAAGCCAGCAGCAGGCCGGAGTGGTCATCGAGGACGTTCGGGCGGATCGCGATCACCCGCAGCGGCCCCGGCGGCAACCCGAGCCTGCCGACCAGCGCGGCGGCCGCAGCGGTGCCTTCCAGCAACCGCATCACCAGGTCCGACTCGACCTGCCTCTCCAGGTCCGCGCTCGCGCGCGAGCGCAGCAGGTGCAGCGACACCGTGCGGGCACCCTCGATCAGGGCCATGCGCCGCACGCCGGTCAGCGGCTCGCCGCAGTCCACCCACACCGAACCGAGCAACTCCCGATTCGCGCGGACCGCCACCACCATCCGGCCGGTGAGCCCCTGCGCCGGATCCGGCTCGACGAACAACGGCTCGTCCGAGACCGCGAGGTGGGCGAACACTCCGCGCACCTCGAACAGCTCGCGCAGCCGCGCCGGAGCTTGGCGTTCCACGATGGTCGCCAGCCGCGCGGGGTCGGCCTGGTGGTGCGAACTCGAGTAGGCCAGCAGCGACGACAACCGGTCTTCGATGACGACCGCGCCGTCGACCGCATCGGCGAGGCTGTCGGCCAGCGCGAACAAGTCGGTGGGCCCCCGCCCCGACTCGGTCTCGCGGCCTTCGAGCACCAGGCCGTAGACAACGCCCGCCAGCTCGCTCCAGGACACCGCGGGATCGACCAGCATCACGGCGAGCCCCGCGAGCTCGGCGGCCGAGACCGTCTCCTCGGTCAGCTCCGCGCTACCGCGGACGAGCACTACGCAAGCCCGCGCGGCCTGCGCCCGCCGGATCGCCTGCAGCTCGGACTCGGCGCCAACGGCGAGGTAGACGTCGCCGGTCACCGGACGGTCGTCCGCGCAATCCTGCAGGACCACGCCCCGCAGCTCGGTCGACCGGGAAAGCGGACAGCAGCACAACCGCACGCCGTAGCCACCCAGGACGTTGACCAGGCGGTCCAGCACCATCATCGAACTTCACTCCCGCAGCGCCTGAGCCATCGCTGAGCGGCTGAGGGCGCCGGGCGGCTCCGGCGCCGTGCAACGGTTCCTACTGCTGCACCGGGACGAGCCACGGCATGTTCTCGGGTTCCTTGCGCCCCGGCAGGTGCGCGTTGAGCAACGGCGGCAGCCAGCCCGCGACCGGCATTCCGACCTCGTCGGACAACCTGGCCAGCTCGGCCGCCTGGGCCGCGTCCGGCCGGACCCGGATCAGCACCGGCCCGGAGCCGAGGTAGTGGATCTCCCGGGCCGATGGCGAGTTGATCATCGCGCGAGCGGCGTGCACCACGTCCGGCAACCGATCGCCCAACGCCTCGATCGCCTCGAACACCACGGACGTAGCGGTGCGGCGTTCGTCCCGGTAGGTGTCCAGGCGAGCTTGCAAGGCGTCCGAGACGAACACCGTCACGGGCTCGACCGAACCGTCGCTAGAGGTCATGCCCGATGTCTACCAGGCCCGTCCCCGGCCGGGCCGTACAGGACCGTCCCGTTCGGACCGGCCTCGCAGCAGAACGCGGCCGGCCCGACCCGCTCCGTCACAGGTGCTTGCTCGCCGCCTCCCCCGGCCGGGCCGCGCTCAGCCTCGACGCGGCGGCCAGTTGGTCATCGTCTTGGGCCGCGGAGGTGCGTAGGTGCGCACCTTCGAGGTCGTCAGCCCGAGGCGGACGAG
>NZ_JAFRFW010000281.1:0-2149 GCF_017434145.1 Saccharopolyspora sp.
CCGAGCCGCTTCGCCAGGGCCATGCGCGGCGCCGCCCGAGAAGCGATCAGCGACGCCGAAAGCCGCGGCTGGGAGCCCGGACGGCGCGTCGGCCTGCTGCACGCGACGGTGCTCGGCGACACCGACCTGTGGAACGACTTCTACACGGCCAAGGAATCGGACGCGCGGGTGCGCGACTACCTCGGCCTCATGCCCTCGACCCCGATGTCGACGTTCATGCAGGAGTTCGGCTTCCACGGCCCGGCGATGAACATCTCCGCGATGTGCGCCGCGGGCAACTCAGGCCTGCTGACCGCGAAGGCCTGGCTGGATGCGGGAGTGGTGGACGACGTCGTGTTCATCAACACCGACCTGATGGCCACCCCCGAGCACGTGCTGCACTTCAACCGCCTCGGGGTCGCGATCACCGACGCTGAACCGCTCGACGCCTGCCGGCCCTTCCAGGAAGGCAGCCGGGGATTCGTGATCGGCGAGGCCTCGGTCGGCATGGTGCTGTCGAAGCGCTCACCGCGCCCCTACGCCGACCTGCTCGGTGGCGCGATGTCGCACGACGCCCACCACGTCACCTCCGTCGACCCGGGGCACACCGAGGTGAGCCGCTGCTTCTCCGAGGCGCTGGAGAACTCCGGCGTCCGCGGGGCCGACGTCGCCTACCTCAACGCCCACGGTCCCGGCACCGCGCAGTGCGACCGCGCCGAGGCAGCCGTCTTCGACGAGCTGTTCTCCCCCGAAGCCGGGATCTACTCGGTGAAGCCGCTCGCGGGTCATTGCATGGGCGCTGCCTCCGCGGTCGAGATCAGCGCGACCGCCCTCGGCTACGAGCACGGGCTCATCCCGGCGCCACCTGCGGTCGCGTCCGGCCACCCGCGGCTGCTGGACGGGCCCACACCCGCGGAGCCGGGACTCACCGTCAAGGCGTCGCTGGGCCTGGGCGGGCACAACTCCGCGGTCGTCCTCGCACCACCGGCCTGATCCGGTCAGCGCTCGCGGCCACTTCCGGAACGGCGGAATCCGGCGCGGCTCTTCCCGGTGCGTGCGCGAGATCGACCCACCGGTTCGCTGACGACTCGACGTCGGCGAACCGGGACGCGCGATGCACGACCACGCGGAACGGGACTGACGGCTCCGAGGAGCGCGGGTCGCCGTTGGACATCAGGCGACCCGGCGCCGCGGCTGCCCTGCTCGGCTCGGAACGGCTGCACCGGTTCGGTGAACGCCAGATGTGCCCGGTCTCCGGAAGTCCAGCGCGACGCGGTTCAGCTGCCGGTCGCCGACGCGCTCGCGGACCGCTGGGCGGTCTCGGGCTCGCGGGGCCTGCCGGTGGCCAGGGTCAGCAGCGCGGCCACGATCAGGAACGCCGAACCGAGCAGCGGGAGCGCAGCCTGCCCCAGCAGGTTCAGCCCGGCCGCGCCGAGCACGCCGGACAGCGACACCCCGAGGTAGACGGCCGCCGCGTTGAGCGAGACGACCAACGCGGACGCCTCCGGCCGCAGCGCCACCACCCGGTGCTGCTGAGGACTGAGCACCGACCAGGACAACAGGCCGGAGACCACGATCACCGGGATGGCGGCAGGCAGCGATTCCCGTGCCACGACGGCGATCCCGAACACCACGGCCAGCAGGACCGCGACCGCGACGACGACCCGGCACGGCCCCTGCCGATCGGCGACGTGCCCCGCGGTGAGGTTCCCGACGGTTCCCGCGACGCCGAACACCAGCAGCAGCACGGTCAGCAGGTTCTGCCTGCCTTCGATCACCGGCGCGTACACCACGCTGATGTAGGTGTACGGGATGAAGATGCCGACGAACGCGATCACCGTGATGGCCTGCGCACCGAGCACCCGGCGATCTCCCAGCGGCGCGAACCGCAGCCGCAGGCCCGCCGCGGCGGGCAGCTGCACCGACGGCAGCCGCCACGCGATGAGCGGCGCGCTCAGCACCGCGAGCGCGGTGAGGAACCACATGGTGGCCCGCCACCCCCACAGCGCCCCGATCGCCGTTCCCAGCGGGGCACCGAGCACCAGCGACGACGACAAGCCGACGTTGACGACCGAGAAGGCCTGCCCACGCTTGGCCGCACCGGCCAGCGCCGCAGCGGTAGCCGCGGCGTTCGGGGTGTACATCGCCGCGCCGGCCGCCGCGAGTAACC
>NZ_JAFRFW010000022.1:0-2095 GCF_017434145.1 Saccharopolyspora sp.
CGGGGCGGCCGGGTCGAACCCGGCCGCGCGCAGGGCGGCAGGCCAGTCTTCGCGCAGATCGACCGGCACGGTGATCCGCTCGCAGCCGGGCTGCGCCCGCAGCACGTGATCCTTGAACTCCAGCACGCGCGGCTGGTCGAGACCGCAGCATTTCGGGGTTCAAGAGCTCAACCGGCGTCGATGTTCTGCAGGCGGACCTGGCCGCGGGCGACGAGCTTGCCGTCGTCCTGCCGTCGCATCTCGACCTGCCAGAGCTGCTGGCTGCGCCCCTGGTTGATCGCGGTGGCCACCACGTCGAGCCGCCCGCTGCGGTGCGGGCGCAGGAAATCGGTCATGTTCGACACGCCGACCGCTTGCCGGCCCTGGTCCTTGACCGCCTCGTAGGCACCGGTCGTCGCGAACGACTCGATCACCGTGGTGTAGAGCCCGCCGTGCACGAGCCCCCAGGGCTGGTGGTGGCGCTCGTCGGCGGCCACCGACCCGCGCACCGTGCTCGCGGTGGTCTCGTCGAACGAGATGCCCAGCAGTTCCATGAACGCGGACGGGGCGGCGAGTTCCGGCATCGAATGCTCCTCGGACGCAGAGAGTTCCAAGACGGAACCGACCCTATGCAGATTGCGTTCCATGATGCAACTGACTACGGTCGCCCGGGATGCAGCACAAAAGCTTCTCCGAGATGCACTGCTCGATCGCGCAGTGCCTGGAGATCGTGGGGGAACGCTGGTCGCTGCTGATCGTGCGCGACGTGTTCCTCGGCGCCACCCGCTTCGACGAGATCCAGCAGCGGCTCGGGATCTCCCGCAACATCCTCAACCAGCGCCTCGCCCGGCTCGTCGAGCACGGCGTCGTCGAAAAGGTCCCCTACTCGCAGCACCCGCCGCGGTTCGACTACCGGCTCACCGCCAAAGGCCGCGATCTGTGGCCGATCATCACCGCCATGCGGCAATGGGGCGACGAGTACGCCGCACCCGACGGGCCACCCCTGCAACTGATCCACCGCGACTGCGGCGAGATCGCCGACGCGCACCTGATCTGCTCGGCCTGCGGCGAAGCGATCGGCGCGGGCAACGTCAAGTCGGTTCCCGGCCCCGGAGCGGCCGATGCCCGCACCGGGTCGGCGTGAACGCCGAGTTCACCGACATCTTCGACGACCGCGACTTCGCCGCCGCGATGGCGGCGGGGTGGCACACGGGATTGCAGCGACTCGAAGACTTCCTGGACGGTCGGACTGCGACCCGAGGAGCACCGACACACGACGAAGCCGCATGGCAGTTGCGAAACACCTACACGGAGGCGTTCGGCTGAGTGCCGGACCCGGGCCTTCCCAACGCCCGCCAAACCGCGGCGCTGCCGGATCGATACTTCGAGGCTCGCTCCGCCTCACCGGCTCCGCGCGGCTGAGCTGCGGCGGAGTTTGAGGGTGGTGTCCTGCCTGGCCCCGATGTAGCCGTCCGGTCCGTTCTGGATGCGTTCGTGCTCGGCGCAGACCAGCACCTCCCACTCCTCGCCGAGGCCCAAGGTCTCCAGCAGTTCCCGCGAACTCGGCAGGTGCACATCATGATCGTGGTACTGCTGCGGGGCCCAATCGGGAATGTTGGCGTGGCCTTCGATCAGCAGCACCCCGCCCGGTACGACCGCGGCCGCTGCGGTGCGCAGGATCTCCTCGCGCGGCAGCTCCACCTCGGAGTGCAGGAACTGCGCGGAGATCAGGTCGAACTCGCCGCGCGGGAACTCACTCGCCAGATCCATTCGGCGCCAGTCGATGCGCCCGGCCACTCCCGCTTCCTCGGCCGCCCGCTGAGCCCGCCGCAACGCCTCACCGGAGACGTCCACGGCGGTGACCTGCCAGCCCTGCTCGGCTAACCAGATCGCATCGGCGCCCTCACCGCAGCCGAGGTCGAGCGCGCGCCCCGGGTCGAGGTGCGCGACGTGTTCGACCAGGGCCGTGTTCGGATTCCCGCTCCAGAACTGCTCGTGCTCCCCGTAGCGGGCGTCCCAGTGCTCAGCGGTGCCGTTCGCGTCGGTCATCGCGGTCCCTTCCTCGCCGATTCCCATACCCGACACCGTCCACTCCCGGCGCCGGAAACGACAAACA
>NZ_JAFRFW010000282.1:0-3391 GCF_017434145.1 Saccharopolyspora sp.
CCAGGTAGGTGTCGGATACCTGCCCGAACAGTTCGAAAGGATCACTCATGGCAGTGCGGTTGCTGACCCCCGATGGCATGTTCGGTCCAGTCCCCTACCACCACGTCTCGATCAGCACAGGTACTCGTCAAGTGCACGTGGCGGGCCAGATCGCCCGTGACGCCGAGGGGAATCCGGTCGCAACCGGTGACCTCACCGGCCAGGTAGCGCACGCACTGCGCAACAGCGCCCGCGGCCTGGCCGGAGCCGGCGCCGGTTTCGCCGACGTCGTACGCCTGCGGTTCTTCGTCGCACATTGGACTCCGGACCAGTACCCCGGCTTCATGGCAGGCATCGAGCACGTCACCGACGAGCTCGCGATACCGCGCCCCCTGCCGCCGTTGTCGGTGATCGGTGTCGACTACCTTTTCGAGCCCGACGTGCTCGTCGAGGTCGAGGCGTTCGCCGTGCTCGACTGAAGATCACGTCCCCGCCGAACGAGCGCTGGAGACTGCGAATCCGCGTAGCAGCACTGGTATTCGCCGGTGATCGGGCGCCGCTGCGCCGTCAGCTCATCGCCCGCGCCGGGTGGCTGAGCACGTGTTCGCGGAACCGCTCCGAGGCGGGCGGCAGCGCGCGGCCCGCGAGCCAGGCCAACCCGATGTCGCGGCTGCTTTCCACGTCGGTGACCTCCAAGTGCGGCGTCGGCGGCTCGGTCGTGGACGGCGGGTCCGTGGCCGTCTGCGGCAGCGGCAGCAGCGAAACGCCCAGACCGGCGGTGACCAGGCCGCGCAGGGTGTCGACCTCCTCGCCCTCGAAGCCGATGCTGGGGGTGAAACCGACCTGCCCGCACAGGTCCTCGGTCCGCGCGCGCAGCCCGTACCCCTGGCGCAGCAGGATGAACGTCTCCCCGGCGGCTTCGGCGAGCCGCACCCGCCTGCGCCGGGCCAGCCGGTGCTGCGGCGGGACGGCCAGCCGCAGCGGTTCCACCAGCAACCGCTGCCAGCGGATCAGCGGATCGCCCGGATCACCGCTGGTGATCACCAGGTCGGCGGTGCCGTCCAGCAGCTCGCGGCGCAGCGCCTCCTCGCCGTGCTGGCGCAGCTGGAAGCGGGTGCGCGGGTACTGCTCGCGGAAACCGCTCAGCAGCGGCGGAACCAGCCAGGTCCCCAAGGTGTGCAGGAACGCCAGCGGGATCACGCCCGCCTCGGGGTCGACGGTTTCGGCGACGGCTCGTCCGGCGCGGTCGTACTGCTCCAAGATGGTGTCCGCGTACTCCTTGAACACCCGGCCCGCGGTGGTCAGCCGCAGCGACCGGCCGACCCGCTGGAACAACGCCGCGCCGAGGTCGTGCTCCAGCCGGCCCAGCGCGCGGGACAACGCCGACTGCGTGAGGTGCGCGCGGGATGCGGTGCCGGTCACCGTCGCCCCGTCGGCGACCTCCTGGAAGTAGCGCAAGACCTGCAGTTCCATGGCACTCATGCTCCCACCGCATGAAGCTCAGGACATCCAGGCATTGGACGCATCAGGAGTACTGCGGCAGCCTGGAAGTGCAACCGGAAACGAGGGAGGTCGAACGTGACCACAGTGGCCGAGCAGCTGGTGCACACCTTGCGCAACGCAGGTGTCCGCCGGATCTACGGCATCGTCGGCGACAGCCTCAATCCGATCGTGGACGCGGTGCGCCGCACCGACGGGATCGAGTGGGTCCACGTTCGGCACGAGGAGACCGCGGCGTTCGCGGCCGCCGCCGAGGCCCAGGTCACCGGCGAGCTGGCGGTGTGCGCGGGCAGTTGCGGCCCGGGCAACCTGCACCTGATCAACGGCTTGTACGACGCGCACCGCAGCGGCGCCCCGGTGCTGGCCATCGCCTCGCACATCCCGTCCGCGCAGATCGGCACCGGGTTCTTCCAGGAGACCCACCCCGACCGGTTGTTCCAGGAGTGCAGCCACTTCAGCGAGCTGGTGTCGCAGTCCGGGCAGATGCCGCGGCTGCTGCGCACCGCGATGCGGACCGCGCTGGGGCGCGGTGGCGTGTCGGTGCTGACGCTGCCCGGCGACGTCTCCGAGCAGAAGGCCGCACACCCCGGTCAGGAGCAGGTCACGCTTCCCCCGTCGGCGCCCGTCGTTCCGCGCGAGGAGCAGCTCGACGAACTCGCCGGACTGCTCGACGACAGCAAGAAGGTCATGCTGTTCTGCGGCGCGGGCTGCGCCGACGCGCACGACGAGGTCATGCAGCTGGCCGGGCGGCTGAACGCCCCGGTCGGGCACTCGCTCGGCGGCAAGGAGTGGATCCAGCACGACAATCCTTACGACGTCGGCATGAGCGGGCTGCTCGGTTACGGCGCCTGCCACGACGCGATGCACGAAGCCGACCGGGTCGTGCTGCTGGGCACCGACTTCCCCTACGACGACTTCCTGCCGCAGGCCAGGACCGTGCAGGTGGACATCGATCCGGAGCGGCTGGGTCGGCGCACCACGCTGGACCTCGGCGTGCACGGCGACGTCAAGGCGACGATCGACGGCCTGCTGCCGAAGCTGGCGCAGCGCACCGACCGCGAGTTCCTGGACCGGACGCTGCACGAGCACGCCCGCGCCCTGGAGAAGGTCGTCGACGCCTACACCACCAGGATCGAGGACCACAAACCGATCCACCCAGAGTACGCGGCGTCCATATTGGACGACGTCGCCGCCGACGACACCGTGTTCACAGTGGACACCGGGATGGGCAACGTGTGGGCGTCCCGGTACTTCACTCCGAACGGCAAACGCCGCGTCGTCGGTTCGTTCCGGCACGGCAGCATGGCCAACGCGCTGCCGCACGCGATCGGGGCCCAGCTGGCCGAGCCCGGCAGGCAGGTCGTCTCGGTCTCCGGCGACGGCGGGCTGGCCATGCTGATGGGCGATCTGCTCACGCTCGCCGCCTACGACCTGCCGGTGAAGGTGGTGCTGTTCAACAACGCCAGCCTCGGCATGGTCAAGCTGGAGATGATGGTCGACGGGCTGCCGGACTACGAGACCGACCACGCGCCGGTCGACTTCAGCGCCATCGCCGAAGCCTGCGGGATCCGCTCGCGGCGGGTGACCGAGCCCGGCGACGTCCGCGGGGCGCTGAGCAAGTCGCTGGCCGAGCCGGGGCCCGCGGTGGTCGAGCTGGTCACCGACCCGAACGCGCTGTCCATCCCGCCCAAGATCAGCCGCGAGATGGTGCGCGGATTCGCGCTGGCCGCGGGCAAAACCGTGCTCAGCGGCGGTGTCGGCAAGATGCTCGACCTGGCGCGCAGCAACCTGCGCAACATCCCGCGGCCGTGACCGGATGCGGCGCCCTCGCCCGCGACGCCGGGCGAGGGCGCCGGTTCATCGCCGCCGCACTCATCCGTCCTGTTCGGACAGTGACGCGTAATCGGTGCGC
>NZ_JAFRFW010000283.1:0-14514 GCF_017434145.1 Saccharopolyspora sp.
CCCGTTGTCCCCGTCCAGCTCCAGGGTTCGCGCCGACCGCCCGAGCCGCTGCCTGCTGCGGACGTGGACCTGGATCCGCGACCACGGGTGGTGCCGGGTCCGGCCGAGCCCGCGCAGCGTGATGCCGGACTCGTCGGCCCGCAGGCGCGGCCGCGCCAGGCTCACGTAAGCCGAGGCGGTCGCCAGCACGAGCGCGAGCACGGCCACGAACAGCCGGTCCGTCGCGCTCTCGGTCAGCCAGCACCACCACGCGGCGGCCGCGGTCAGCAACCAGCCGCAAACGACGAGACCGATCGGCGTGGACCACTCGCGGGACGAATTCACAGGCACCCCCGCAGTCTGCCGCACTCGGGCGCCGGGGGAGTTATCCACAAGGGTTGTCCACAGTGGGGATGACTTACACGCGTGTGATTCCGCGGCCGCACCTGCGGCCGACGCCGCTGCCTGCAGCTTCGCGCAGTGCCGCCGCGCGAGACGGAGCGGTTCCGGTGCGGGTCAGCGCCACTTCATCGTCATCAGCAAGCCGACGATGATGAAGGCGAAGCCGACCGCGAAGTTCCACGCCTCCAGCTCCCGCATGAACGGGATCTGCGGACCGGCGAGGTAGTTGACGACCAGCCACAGCAAGCCGATCAACATCATCCCGAACATGACGACCAGGTAGATCGGGTGGGACGGGCCGACCGACTTCGCCTGCACCGGCGTGCGCCGATCGGCCGCCGGGGTGTACGAGTCCTTCTTGCGGACCTTCGACTTAGGCATGTTGTCCTCGTCGTGCGGGTCGGCGGCGCTCGCGCCTGCGCGGGGTCTGCTGACAGCGCCGCGGAAACGCCCGATGGCCGCTCGCGCGATCGGCCGTGCTGGTCCCGACCGCGATTCCCGGCGAACCGGGCGGGGCGGAACCGCGAACGGCGCTGCTCGTTGTCCATCTACACGTTAACGCAATTGCGCATCCGACCGAACACCCCTTCGCCGGTGCTGATCAGGTCGTGTCGAGAGGAGACCGTGTCAACCTCCGAGGTCGCAGAGTCCCCGCCGCCCGATCGGCGGCCCGAGCGGGTCGGCAAGGTCGTCCGAGGATGCGGAGAGGTGCTGATCACCTTCGGTCTGGTGCTGCTGCTGTTCGTGTTCTACGAGGTGTACGTAACGGACTGGTTCAGCGCTCACCGCCAGGCCGAGGCGGGCAAGCGGCTCCGCGAGCGGTGGCAGCACGGGCCGGCGCAGCAGCCTGCCGTGGTGGACGGCGACGGGTTCGCCGAGCTATACATCCCCGCGCTGGGGCACGACTTCCGCTACACGGTGCTGGAGGGGACCGATACCCGGACGCTGGCGAACGGCCCCGGGCACTACACCGGCACCGCGCTGCCCGGAGAGCAGGGCAATTTCGCCGTGGCCGGGCACCGGATCGGGCGCGGTGCGCCGTTCGGCGACCTCGACCAGCTGCGCTCGTGCGATGCCGTGGTCACCGAGACCGCAACCGACTGGTACATCTACCGCGTGCTGCCGATGCAGGGCGAAGCCGCCGGCTGGAACCCTGCGCACGATTCGCGGTGCGAAGGCGTCGCGCCCATCGGCGGGCCCTATGCCGGAGTGGCCGGCCGAGACATCGTGCGCCCGGACCAGGGCGAGGTGATCTACCCGGTCCCCGGGAAACCGCGTGAGCTGCTGCCGCGCTCCCAGCAAACCCGGATGATCACGCTGACCACCTGCCATCCGCGGTTCTCCGCGGCGCAGCGCTTGATCGTCCACGGCGTGCTGGTCAAGCAGTACCCGAAGGAACCGGCGCAGCCGGAACTGCGCCCGCCCGAGTTGGAGGAGTCCTGATGTACGCCTGGGTCTGGCGGCAGCTGCCGGGACCGCTCGGGGTCAAGATCGCGGAGGCGGTCCTGCTGGTGCTCGCGGTCATCGCACTGCTGCTGTTCGTCGTGTTCCCGTGGCTGGAACCGAAGCTCCCGTTCAGCGATGTGACCACGGTCTGAGCCCGCCGAAATCCGTGGACGCCGCCGGTATGGTGGCCACGTGCGCGTACTAGTCGTCGACAACTACGACAGCTTCGTCTACAACCTCGTCCAGTACCTCGCCCAGTTGGGCGCGGAGTGCGTGGTGCGGCGCAACGACGCGGTCACCGATGCCGACGTCGAAGCCGCCGACGGCATCCTGCTCAGCCCCGGCCCCGGCACGCCGGACCGCGCGGGCCGGTCGGTGGAGCTGGTGCAGCGCTGCGCCCGCGACCGGCGACCGCTGTTCGGTGTGTGCCTCGGGCATCAGGCGATCGGCGCGGCTTGGGGTGGCGTGGTCGAGCGGGCGCCGGTGCTGCTGCACGGCAAGACCTCGATGATCGAACACTCCGCAGCGGGCGTGTTCGCCGGATTGCCGCAGCCATTCGTCGCCACCCGTTATCACTCGCTGATCGTGCGCGCGACGACCGTGCCCGCGGAGTTCGAAGTCACCGCGCGCACCGCCGACGGCATCGTGATGGGGATGCGGCACCCCGAGCTGCCGCTCGAAGGCGTGCAGTTCCACCCCGAGTCGGTGCTCACCGACGGCGGGCACCGGATGCTGGCGAACTGGATGGCCGCGGCGGGGCACCCGGTTCCGGCGGAGCTGGTGGACGAGCTGGAAGGCGAGATGCGCGCACTCGCCGCCGCGGCGCACCGCTGAGCTTGATCATTCGCGAGTCCCTGCGCTGGGGCGAAGGCGGTTCCACGTGAAACCGCCGGATAGCCGGCCGCGCAGCACGCGACCCGGCCGAGCGCACTAGGCACGCAAAAAGGCGCCGCCGCGACCCTGCGCGACGGCGCCTCGAAACTTCCGATCAGTCGAACGGCGGGAGCAGCCCACCCGTGGTCGGCGGATTGCTGCCGCTCGGGCTGAGGTCGTACTCGCCGATCTGCAACGTCACCGACTGGTTCTTGCTGATCTTCTGACCGGCCGACGGTGAACTGCCGAGCACCTTGTCGTCCATGCTCGTGTCGTTGGTCGGCGTCTTCTGCTCGTTGATCGAGCCGTTCCAGCCGAGCTTCTTGAGCTCGGCTTCCGCCTCTTCCTTCGACTTGCCGGTCAACGATGGCATGGTCAACTGGGCGCTGTTCGAGACGACCAGGGTGACCTCGGCGTTGCGCTTGACCTGCGTGCTGCCGCTCGGGTTCTGGTCGATCACCTGGTTGCCGGGCTGCTCGGAGTCGCGCTCCTGGCGCTTGACCTTGAAGCCCGCGCTCTCCAACGTCGCCTTCGCCTGCTCGTAGGGCAGGCCGACCACGGTGGGCAGCAGCGTCTTCGGGATCTCGGCACCGATCGTCACGTTGATCGTGGTGCCCTTGGCCACGGAACTGCCCTTGTTGTCCCACTCCACGATCCGGCCGACCAGGCTGGAGTCCTCGACCGGGGTCTCCTTGTCGTCCAGGCCGATGCTCAGCCCGGCCTGGGCCAGCAGCTGGGCTGCCTCGTTCTTGCCCTTGCCGTAGATGTCCGGCACCTGGACCATCTCGGGGCCCTCGCCCTCGCAGAGGTTGATCCGCGTCTGGCTCTTGAGCACCATCGCGCCCGGCGGCGGGTCCTGCTTCATGACGTGACCGACCTGGTCCGCGGGCGAGAAGCAAGGGGACGTGTCGAAGTGCCATCCCTGCGAGTTGAGCTGCTCGCGCGCTGCGGCCATCGTCATGCCCTGCACCGGTGGCACCGCGACCTGCTTCGGTTGCTCCGGCCCGCCGAAGATCCCGGTCGCCAGCCAAGCGACCAGCGCGAACACCGCCACGCAGGCGAGCGTCACCAACGCGATCAGCCAGTTCCGGCGGCCCCTGCCCTGCGGCGGGTCGTCGTCGACGACCGCGGTCGTGCCGGTGGGACGGTCCCCGGAACGGTGCCTGCCCGGGGTGAACACCTCGGTGTTGGCAGGCGGGGGAGCCATCATCGAGGTGCGCTCCTCCTCCGACATGACCATCGGAGCCTTCGGGCGCTGCCCGGACAACACCCGCACCAGGTCGGCGCGCATCTCGGCGGCCGACTGGTAGCGGTTGGCCGGGTTCTTGCTCAACGCCTTGAGCACCACCGCGTCCAGCGAAGCGGGCACGGTCTGGTTGACGTCCGAAGGTTTGCGCGGATCTTCCCGCACGTGCTGGTAGGCCACCGCCACCGGCGAGTCACCGGTGAACGGCGGCTCCGAGGCCAGCAGCTCGAACAGCACGCAACCCGATGCGTACACGTCGGAGCGGGCGTCCACCGACTCGCCGCGCGCCTGCTCCGGGGACAGGTATTGCGCCGTGCCGATCACGGCGGCGGTCTGCGTCACCGCCGCTTGCCCGTCGGCGAGCGCGCGGGCGATGCCGAAGTCCATCACCTTCACCGCGCCGGAGCGGGTGATCATGATGTTGGCCGGTTTGACGTCGCGGTGCACGATGCCGTGCCGGTGGCTGAAGTCCAGCGCAGCCGAAGCGTCCGCCATGACCTCCATGGCCCGGCGCGGCGTCAGCGGGCCCTCGGTCTTGACGATGTCGCGCAGCGTCCGGCCGTCCACGTACTCCATGACGATGTACGGCAGCGGCCCGTTCTCCGACTCCGTCTCACCGGTGTCGTAGACGGCGACGATCGCCGGGTGGTTCAGCGCCGCGGCGTTCTGCGCTTCCCGGCGGAAGCGCAGCTGGAACGTGGGATCGCGGGCCAGGTCGGCGCGCAATACCTTGACCGCCACGTCGCGCCCCAGCCGGATGTCCCGGCCGCGGTGGACCTCCGACATACCGCCGTACCCGAGGTTGTCCCCGAGTTCGTAGCGGTTGGAGAGAAGTCGCGGTGAGCTCATCGATGCGTCGTCCCGATCCTTGTCAATGATCGTCCCATCATGCCGACCCGCAGTCCGCTGCCGATCGCCGCCGGATGGTGGCGCCGACCTGCGTGGTGTGTTCCCGTTCCGGCTGTTCCCGTCCTGGTCGGTCCGACGGCGGGAACGATTCCGAACGCCGGCCGCGAAGGCTCCGGTGACCGGCTCCCGGCGCCCGCACGGCGCGCGCGGTCACGACCGGAATGCCGTAGCGCAGTCTGTCTGATCCATCCCGAAGAATCCAGGAGCCTCAGCTCGTCGGCGCACCGACGCGGGTCCACGCGAGTGGCCCCCATCGTTGCAGAGCCGACTGCCGCGGTTCCCGGTACCGCCTTCGGAGTTGCGCCGGTGCGCACGGCCTCGATTCGACGCCGCCACCCCATCGCACCGAGCAGCGGCGAGCCGGCGGCGACGGCCATCGTGCCGGGCATCAGCAACCAGCTCAGCCAGCCGATCAGCACGACGACGATCACGCCGAGCAGCGCGAGCAACACCCACAGCGCGGCCCGGGAACGGCGCTGCGCGGAAGCCTGCACCGGGATTCCCGAAGTCGGGGGCCCGGACTGCTGGGCGGCCGCCGGCAGCTGCACCGACCCCGGGGGATACGTGCCGCCGAGCTGTCCGCCGGGAAGTGCGGGCTGCCCGACATGCAGCGGGGGCACGCCTCCGGAGGGTGCCCCCACGTTCCTCGGTGGTGGTTGCTGCGGCGGGATGCCCAGCGCCGCAGGCGTCGGTAGCGGTAATCCGGCCCGTACCGCGGCCACCGCGGCGGCGAACTCGCCGCCCCCGCCGTAGCGGCGCCGGGGGTCCTTCACCAGCGTCGCTTCGAGCAACGCCCGCACCCCCGGCGGCACGTCCGGCGGCAACGGCGGCGGTAGCTCGCGGATGTGCATCATCGCGACCGTGACCGCGTTGTCCGACAGGAACGGGCGATACCCCTTCAAGCACTCGTAGCCGACCACCGCCAGCGAATACACGTCGCTGGAGGGGGTCGCGTCACCGCCCAGCGCCTGCTCCGGGGCGATGTCGTGCGCAGTTCCCATGACCATTCCCGAACGCGTGACCGGCGCGGCATCCGCCGCCTTCGCGATGCCGAAGTCGGTGAGCTTCACCGTGCCGGTCGGGGTGATCAGGATGTTGCCGGGCTTCACGTCGCGGTGCACCAGGCCACGCTCGTGCGCGGCCTGCAAGGCGTTGCCCGCCTGTTCCAGCATGTCCACGACGTGCTCCGGGGCGATCCGGCCCTCGCGGGCCAGCACCGCCGCCAGCGGCTCGCCCTCGACCAGTTCCATCACCAGGTAGGCGGTGTCCTCCGGCCCGTCCGGGATCGCCGCGGTTTCGCCGTAGTCGTGCACGGCGGCGATCCCCGGGTGGTTCAGGGAGGCGGTGGTGCGCGCTTCGGTGCGGAAGCGGTGCAGGAACTCGGCATCCCCGCACAACTCCGGCTTGAGCACCTTGATCGCGACCGTGCGGTCCAACCGGACGTCGACGGCTTCCCACACCTCGCCCATTCCACCCACGGCGATCCGCAGGCCCAAGCGGTACCGCTCGGCGAGCAACTGGCCGGAGGTCAGCACTGATCAGCCACCTCCCTGCAAGCCCGCGCGGATCACCTCGCGGCCGATCGGGGCGGCGATCGAACCACCGGTCGCCTCGGCGCCCTCGTCGCCACCGTTCTCGACGATGACCGCGACCGCGATCTGCGGGTCCTCAGCGGGCGCGAACGCCACGTACCAGCCGTGCGGCTTGTCGCCCTCGTCGCCGTGCTGGGCGGTGCCGGTCTTGGAGGCGATGTCGACGCCGGAGATCTTGCCGGAGCCCTTCGTGTACTTCTCCGACTGCAGCATCATGTCCTTGATCTGCCGAGCGGCGTTCGCGGACACGGCCTGGCTCATCTGCTCCGGCTGCAGCTGGTCCATGACCTCCATGTCCGGCGCCCGGGTGCTCTTGACCAGCTGCGGCTTCATCAGCTTGCCGTCGTTGGCGATCGCGGCGGCCATCATCGCGTTCTGCATCGGGGTGACGCGCACGTCGCGCTGGCCGATGCCGCTCTGGTACAGCGAGGCGGGATCGGACATCGGGCCGAGGTCGGACTTGGCGACCTCCATCGGGATCTGCAGGTCCTTGCCGAACCCGAACTTGCCTGCGGTTTCGCGCAGCTTGTCCGCGCCGACCTTGCCCGCGACCTCGGCGAACGCGGTGTTGCACGAGTGCGCCAGCGCCTCGGTCAGCGTCCCGCCCTTGCAGGTGTTGCCGCCGTAGTTCGGCAGCTGCGTGTTCGTGTTCGGCAGCGTGATCGACGAGTCGCGGGTGACCGGGCTGTTCGGCTGGTAGCCGCTGTCCAGCGCGGCCGCCGTGGTGATCAGCTTGAAGGTCGAACCGGGCGGGTAGATCTCGGAGACCGAGCGGTTGCTCATCGGCGAGCCCTCGGCGTTCTCCTGCGCCTTCCAGTGCTTCGCGGCGACGTTGCGGTTGTGCGAAGCCAGCGGGTTCGGGTCGTAGGAGGGCGCGTTGGCCATGCTCAGGATTTCGCCGCTCTTCGGGTTCAGCGCCACCACCGAGCCTTGGTAGCCCTTGCTGGTGAGCTGCTGGTAGGCGGTCTCCTGCATGGCCGAGTCGATGGTCAGCTCCACGTCCCCGCCCGCGGGGTCGCGACCGGTGATCATGTCCGAGAGCCGCCCCAAGGCCATGCTGTCGTCCGAGCCGTTGAGGATCTTGTCCTTGGCCCGTTCGATGCCGTTGGAACCGTGGGAGGCGGAGTAGAACCCGGTCACCGGCGCGTACGCCGGCCCCTTCGGGTAGGTGCGCAGGTACTTCAGCTCGTCCGGGGTCTCCACCGAGTTGGCCACGGACTGCCCGCCCGCGATGATCTGCCCGCGCTGGTGGGAGTACTCGTCGTAGATCGTCCGGCGGTTCTGCGGGTGGTCCCGCAGCTCACCGGCCTGGATCACCTGCACGTAGGTGACGTTGCCCATCAGCAGCAGCACCATCGCCATCATGGCCATCGCCACCCGGCGCAACGGCTTGTTCATCGCGGACGCTCCACCAGCTCGGTATGTGCTTCGGCGATCGGCGCCTGCTGCTGCTTCGGCTTGGCCGGAGTCTGCGGTCGGCGCGCCGCGTCCGAGATGCGCAGCAGGAACGCGATCAGGATGTAGTTCGCCAGCAGCGAGGAACCGCCGTACGCCAGGAACAGCGCAGTAAGGCCGGTCAGCGGGATCAACCCGGTGACACCACCGGCCACCACGAACAACTGCAGGGCGAGCACGAACGACAGCCCGCCGCCGAACAGCTTGCCGAAAGAGTCGCGCACCGCCAATGCGCTGCGCAGACCGCGCATCATCAGCATCAGGTACATCATGAAGATCGCCATCAGGCCGACCAGCCCGAGCTCTTCACCCAGCGACGTGACGATGAAGTCGCTGAACGAGAACGGCACCCGCTCGGGGCTTCCGTTGCCCAGGCCGGTCCCGCCGATGCCGCCGTAACCGAGGCCGAACAGCGCTTCCCGGAGCTGGTAGACGGTGTCGTCCTCGCTGAGCGGATTCAGCCAGCCGTTGACCCGGTCCTGCACGCGGCCGACCAGCTGGAACGCGAGGAAGGCACCCCCCGCGAACAGCGACAGGCCCAGCACCACCCAGATCGCGCGCTCGGTGGCGATGTAGATCATCACCAGCACGATGCCGAAGAACAGCAGCGACGTGCCCAGGTCCTTCTCCAGCACACCGATGCCGATCGCGGCCGCCCAGGCCACCAGGATCGGCATCAGGTCGCGCGGTCGCGGCAGCTCCACGTTCAGGAACTTGCGGCCGGCCGTGGTGAACAGGTCGCGCTTGGACACCAGGAACGACGCGAAGAAGACCATCAGCAGGATCTTGGCGAACTCGCTGGGCTGCACGCCCAGCGGACCGATCTTGATCCACAGCTTCGCGCCGGTGGCCTCGGAGATCGCGCTCGGCAGCACGCCGGGCAGCGCCAGCAGCGCCAGACCGACGAACCCGCAGGTGAAGCTGTACTTCGCCAGCAGCCGGTGATCCTTGACGAAGATCAGCACCAGCAGGAACAGCACCAGGCTCAACGTGAGCCACACGATCTGCCGGATCGTGTAGCTGCTGCCCGATGCGATGTCGATCCGGTGGATCATCACGATCCCGAGCCCGTTCAGCAGCGCCACCAGCGGCAGGATCAGCGGATCCGCGTACGGCGCCCACTTGCGCACCGCGAGGTGCGCGCCGCCGAACAGGGCCAGGTACGCCGCGCCGTAGTAGAACAGCTGGCGCGTGACCGTGTTCTCCTGGCTGATCTCCACCAGCATGATCGCGACCGTGACGATCGCCGCGGAGAACACGAGCATGGTCAGCTCGGTGCCCCGGCGGGTGTTGCCCCGCGGAGCCGGAGCCGACCCGTGGGTCTCGGAGGCGGCTTCCGGCTGTGCCATCAGCTCACCGTCCGGCAGGTGACACCGGGAGTCTGCTGCACCGAGACCAGCGGGGTGTCGGTCGGCGACGGCGGCGGGCTCGGCGGTGACGGCGGCTGGCCCGGTGCGGTGGACGTCGCCGGGGCGCCCGGAGGCGTGCTCCCGGGCGCGGGGTTGTCCGCCGGTGGGGGAGTGGGCTGCTGCGGCGGTTCCGGCTTCGGCTCCTCGCACTGCGGCAGCAGCGAATTCATCCGCAGCCGCCGCATCGACTCGCGAGCCGCTTCCAGCCCGTTCACATCAGTGATCCCGCTGCGCACGTCGGTCCGGCGCGCCTCCTGCAGGTCGTTGATGCCGATCGGCTTGCAGTCGGCCGCCGAGCCCTGCGGGCAGGAGTCCTCCACCTGCCAGCGCAGCGACACGCCCAGCGCACTTCCCTGCAAGCCCTGGAAGATCACCACGTCGTCGGCCTGGTTGACGCCGATGTAGTACTGGTTGAGCACCCACCAGCGCCCCACCAAGGCCGCGATGACCAGCACCGCCAGCACTCCGCAGGTCACGAGCAGCGCACGCAGCCGGCCTCGCCGGTGCGTGCGTTGGTCAGGAGGGGGGGATGTGTCGTACCGCTGCTGCGGCTGCTTCGGCAGCGTCGCCGCGCTGGCGCGGGCGGCCGAAGAGTCCGGCTGCGGATCCTCCTCTCCGACTCCCGCGGCGCCCCCGACGATCGGGGCGTCCTCGCCGAATTCGACGTCCACCACGTCGGCGACGATCACCGTGACGTTGTCCGGGCCGCCGCCGCGCAGCGCGAGCTCGATCATCCGATCTGCGCACGCCTGCGGGTCGGCGATCCGCAGCGCCTCGGCCATCGTCTCCTCGCTGACCGGGCTGGTGAGGCCGTCCGAGCACAGCAGGTAGCGGTCGCCCGCACGGGCCTCGCGCACCGCCAGGCTCGGCTCCACCTCGTGGCCGGTCAACGCCTTCAGCAGCAGCGAGCGCTGCGGGTGGTTGGCGGCCTCCTCTTCGGTGATCCGGCCTTCGTCGATCAGCGACTGCACGAAGGTGTCGTCGTGGGTTATCTGGGAAAGCTCGCCGTCGCGCACCAGGTAGGCGCGGGAGTCGCCGATGTGCACCAGCCCCAGCTTGCTGCCCGCGAACAGCACCGCGGTCAGCGTGGTCCCCATCCCGTCCAGGTCGGGATCGTGCGAGACCAGCTCGGAGATCGCACCATTGCCGGACAGCACTGCCTGCCGCAGGTGCCCGAGCAGGTCGTCGCCGGGTTCGTCGTCGTCCAGCGGCGCCAGCGCCGCGATGACGACCTTGCTGGCTACCTCACCGGCGGCATGGCCACCCATGCCGTCCGCGAGGGCGAGGAGTCGTGGGCCGGCATAGACCGAGTCCTGGTTGTTGGAACGAACCAGGCCGCGGTCGCTGCGGGCTGCGTAGTGAAGGACGAGGGTCATGAGCGCAGCTCGATCACCGTCTTGCCGATTTTGATCGGAACGCCGAGCGGGACCTTGGAAGCTCCCGTGACCTTCGCCCGATCGAGGTATGTGCCGTTAGTAGAGCCTAGATCTTCCACGTACCAGTCGTTGCCGCGCAGCGACAACCTCGCGTGCCGGGTCGACGCGTAGTCGTCGTCCAGCACCAACGTGGAGTCGTCGGCTCGGCCGATCATGATCGGCCGCCCTTCGAGCGAGATGCGCGTGCCCGCCAGCGGGCCGTGCGTCACGACCATCTGCCGTGGCGCCTTGCTCCTGCCGCGGGCCTGCTTGCTCGACGTCTTACCCGCCCCCGGCATCGACACCCGCATGCCGGAGGCGGAGTACAGATCGGAACGAACCACGCGAAGCGCGGCCAGCACGAACAACCAGAGCAGGGCGAGGAACCCTGCTCTGGTCAGCTGAATAACCAGCTCTGGCACTTGTTGTGAACGCTCCTACTCCGTCGTCGGAGCCAGGCGACCGGGAACCGGTCAGCCCTGGCTGCGGAACACCAGGGACGAGTGGCCGACGCGGACCACGTCCCCGTCCGCCAGCTGCCAAGTCTGCACCGGCGTGCCGTTCACCGTGGTGCCGTTCGTGGAACCGAGGTCCGCCAGCATCGCCGACATGCCGTCCCAGGTGATCTCGATGTGCTTGCGCGAGACGCCGGTGTCGGGCAGCCGGAACTGCCCCTCCTGGCCGCGGCCGATCACGTTGGAGCCGTGCTGCAGCGTGTACGAGCGGTTCGATCCGTCGTCGAGTTGCAGCGTAGCGGTCAGCTGGCGCTGGTCCGGATACCCCGGAGCGTTCGGCGGGTAGCCACCGGGCTGGCCGAAGCCCTGGTCGAAACCGGGCTGCGGCTGGCCGAAGCCCTGGTCGTAGCCCGGCTGCGGCGGCTGGCCGAAGCCCTGGTCATAACCGGGCTGCTGGCCGTAGCCGGGGTCGTAGCCCTGCGGCGGCTGCGCGTAACCCTGCCCGTAGCCCTGGTCGTAGCCCGGCTGCTGCGGGAAACCGCCAGGAGTGCTCGGCGGGTAGCCCCCGCCCGGCTGCGGCGGCTGGCCGTAACCCGGCTGCGGCGGCTGGCCGTAGGGGTCGTAGCCGGGCTGCGGCGGCTGGCCGTACCCGTAACCCTGGTCGTAACCGGGCTGCTGGCCGTAGCCGGGCTGCTGGCCGTAGGGGTCGTAACCCGGCTGCGGCGGCTGGGCGTACCCGGGGGCCTGCTCGTAGCCCGGCGGCTGCTGCCCGTAGCCGGGCTGCTGGCCGTAGCCGTAGTTGGGGTCCTGGCCGTACTGGTTCTGCCCGTAGCCCTGGTCGTAGCCGTACTGACCCTGCTGGCCGTACGGATCTCCCTGGGGATAGTGGCCTGGTGGCTGGCTCATGGGTCGGTCTCCTGCGGTACGAGGGGTGGCCGTCCGACGTTTTACATCGGGGTCGACGGACGACTTGATACGAAACTGTCCCGTGTGCAGCGTCTCAGAGCGCTCCAGGGAGACTACGACGTCACCATATGTGTCCCACCCCTGCTCTGTGAGGTGCTCCTGAACGCAGTCGGTGAGGAGGTCGATAACCCGGTCCTCATCACCGGCGAGCCGCTCGTGATCCGACGGGCTCAGCAGCACGGCGTAGTGGTTGCACGCCAGCAGCCTGCCACCCGCGAGCTCGCGCAACTGCATGTCGGCTTCCCGCTGCAAGTCCTGCGCGACCTCTTGCGGGACGACCTTCCCGCCGAACACACGCGCGAAGCCATTGCCGACCATGCCTTCGAGCCTGCGCTCGAAGCGCTGCACGAGGCCCACGACAATCCCCTCCACACGTACGACTCCGACGACCATCGTATCTGGGTCAACGGGGCGGGACACCGCCCAGTTCCCAACTCGTCGACCCCCTGCCGAAAGTCGTTTGCCGCGTGGTGCTAATGTTCTTCTCGCCAGCACGACGGCGGGCCGGTACCACCCAGGTGCAGCGGACCCCCGGTGCGAACGGCCGGAGCGGGCAAGATAAGCTTCGGACCGAGCCACGGGCGAGTGGCGGAATGGCAGACGCGCACGGTTCAGGTCCGTGTGTCCGGAAGGACGTGAGGGTTCAACTCCCTCCTCGCCCACTCGAAAAGGCCCTCGGCTGCTGCGCCGGGGGTCTTTTCTCGTCGTATTGGTTGGGGGACCGAGTCCCCCAAGCCCCCTGCGGTGCGGCTGGGCGCGTTTCGCGGGCTCCTTGCGATTGGGACGGTTCCCGGTCTGGGTGGGGGACCAGCCTTCGGCGGTCCCGGGGGGACCGGCCTTCGGCGGTCGGTGGGGGTGCTCTGGTGGGGTTTTCGGGGGTGAGACTTTCCTCAGCTTTGGACGGGTGGGGAAGGTCATGGTCGCGGTGCGGGTAGGAGGTGGCGTTGTGCTGGGTTTGGTCGAAGTCGAAGAGGTGGCCCGGAAAGCGCACGCCGGCCAAGTGGACAAGGCCGGTCGGCCGTACGCGGAGCACCTGGCGGCGGTCGCGGCGGGGGTCATCTCCGCCGGCGGCGACGACTGCCAGATCGCTGCCGCCTGGCTGCACGACGCGGTCGAGGACGGCGCGGTCAGCCCGGAATGGCTCGCACGCGCGGACCTGTCGGAGCGCACCAGGAGCATCGTGCTCGCCTTGACCAGGCGCGATGGGGAGGATCAAGCCGAATACGCCCGGCGGATCCTGGCGACTCCCGGCGCACTGCTGGTCAAGCGATCGGATCTCGCGCACAACGCCGACCCGCAGCGGCTCGCCGAACTGGATGCGGCGACCGCGGGGCGGCTGGCCCGCAAGTACGCCGAAATGCGGGAGTTGCTGGGAATCGGGAGCTGACTCAAGCGTTCCAGGTGACTTCGCACGGTTGGTGCGGCCGGACCGCCGACGTGCACTCCGGACAACGCTGGATGATCGACTCGGCGTGTCCGCCGCCCGCGAACGGGATCTTGATCCAGCGGTTGCAGACGGTCGGCAGCAACTGGCCGCCGGGGAACGTCCCGGGTGCGAACTCCACCGCGTGGCGCACTCGCGCACCCGGTCCGACCAGCCAATACACCGTTTCGCGCATAGCGCCTCCCCACGCCGCGGTCCGGTTCGGACACGCTAACGGCGCGACCCGCACCTCCACAGGTATCGGTCGAGTGAACTGAACAGTTTCGGATAGTGCCCGCGGGCATGACCGGCCCGGCCGCGGGTAAGCCGTCGACGACGGAGAAAGGAGCCGGTTTGCGCAGTTGGGAAGAACTGGGTCTGCACGCCGAGGTCGAAGGCCCGGCGGACGGTCCCGCGCTGGTCCTGTCGAACGCGCTGGGAGGCACCCGCGAGATGTGGGGATCGCAACTCCCCGTCCTCACCGAGCACCACCGCGTGGTGCGCTACGACCAGCGCGGTCACGGCTTTTCGCAGGCGCCGCCCGGCCCCTACCTGCTGGAGGACTTGGCCGAGGACGTGCTCGTGCTGCTGGACCACCTGGAAATCCGGTCCGCGTCGTTCGCGGGTTCCTCGCTCGGCGGCATGATCGGGTTGTGGCTGGCCGCGCACGCCCCGGACCGGATCGACACGCTGACGGTGTGCTGCACGTCGGCCTGGCTGGACGGGCGGGAGACCGAGCTGGACCGCGCGCGTGCGGCGCGCGAGCACGGCACCAACGAGCTGGTCTCGCCGACCATCGAGCGCTGGTTCACGCCGTACTTCCGCGAGCACCACAGCGTGGAGACCGCCGATTACGCGGCGATGATCGCGGGCACCGACGACGAGGCGTACGCGCTGTGCTGCGAGGTGATCGCGCACGCCGACCTGCGCGCGGACCTGCCCGC
>NZ_JAFRFW010000284.1:0-3148 GCF_017434145.1 Saccharopolyspora sp.
CAGCCCGCCGCCGCCGAACACGGCCACCGCGTCCGGGCCGTGTTCGGCGCGCAATCCCCGCAGCCGGTCGGCGACGGTTCCCAGCGCTGTGTCCCAGTCCGCGGCCACGAGTTCCCCGCCCCGGCGGACCATCGGATGCACCAGGCGGTCCGGAACGTCCAACAGGGACGTCGCGGTCCAGCCCTTCTGGCACAACCCGCCCCGGTTCACCGGGAAGTCCGTCGGAACCACGGTCACGCCCGCGCGTTCGCAGGTGAGTCGGGTTCCGCACTGCAAGGCGCAATAGGGGCAGTGGGTGGCGACGGTGCGCGGCTCAGGCACTGGTGACCCCTTCGGCGACCGGTTCCCGGCGCGTCGCCACCCGGCCGGGCGCCGGGCGCAGGTACACCGCCCAGGTCACGACCAGGCACAGCACGTAGAACGCGAGGAACGTCAGCAGCGCGGCGTTCCCGTTCGCCGCAGACCCGCCGAACGAGGCGCGGAAGGTCAAGTTGATGAACACCCCGCCCAGCGCACCGACCGCACCGGCCACCCCCATCAACGCGCCCGAAAGCCGCCTGGCCCGCGCGAACGCGTCCGGGATGGAGGAAAGCGCCGCCCGCGCGGTGAAGATCCCCGGGATCATCTTGTACACCGATCCGTTGCCGACCCCGGTCAGCACGAACAGCGCGATGAACGCGGTCAGGTACAGCGGGAACGAACCCGACCCGGAAGCCACCAGCAGCACCCCGGTCGCGACCGCCATGGCCAGGAAGTTCCAGAACGTCACCAGCGCTCCGCCGAAGCGGTCCGACATCCGCCCGCCCAGCGGTCGCGCCAGCGAACCCAGCAGCGGTCCCAGGAACGTCCAGGTCGCCGCCTGCAGCGGGCTGGAACCGAACTCGTTCTGCAGCACCAGCCCGAACGCGAAGCCGTAGCCGATGAACGACCCGAAGGTGCCGACGTACAGCAGCGAGATCCACCAGGCGTGCCGGTCTCGCACCACTTCCAGCTGCGCGCCGGGCGCGGCCACGACCGCGTCGATGTTGTCCATCCGCACTGCCGCCAGCAGGGCGGCCAGCACGATCAGCGGCAGGTACACCCCGGCCACCAGCGCGGGGGAGGTGTTCCCGGCCAGCGCGACCACCAGCAGCCCGACCAGTTGGACGACCGCGACGCCGATGTTGCCGCCGCCCGCGTTCAACCCCAGCGCCCAGCCCTGCGCGCGCTGCGGGAAGAACGCGGTGATGTTGGTCATCGACGAGGCGAAGTTCCCGCCGCCCACGCCGGTCAGCGCGCCCAGCACCAGGAACACCCACAGCTCGGTGCCCGGCTGCTGCACGAAGTAGGCCGTCGACGCCGTCGGCACCAGCAGCGCGGCGGTCGAGACGACCGTCCAATTGCGACCGCCGAACCGCGTCACCGCGTAGCTGTAGGGCAGCCGCAGCAGCGCTCCCACCAGCGTCGGCACCGTGGTCAGCAGGAACTTCTCGGAGGCGGTGAATCCCAGTCCGATGGCCGGCGACATGAACAGCACCATGACCGACCAGATGCTCCACACCGAGAATCCGATGTGCTCGGACAGGATCGACAGCCGCAGGTTCCGGCGCGCCACGCGCCTGCCGGTGCGCTCCCAGAAGACCGCGTCCTCGGGATCCCAGCCGTCGATCCACCGGCCGGGTCGGGTGTGCGGGGCGGCGGGCACATCGGCTCCTCTCGTCGGGCTGGCCAGACGTTAGGAAGCCGGTGTTTCACCGCTGCTCTTCGCGGGTTACCACCGGGAAAACGACTTTCGCAGGCCCGCGCGGCCGCAGTGCGCTGCGAATCCGCCCGGCATACGGGTGAGCTGGGACACGTGGCACGGTGGGGATGTGCCAGCACGCGGAAGTTCCGAAGCCCTCGAGCGCGCCCGCGCCCTGTTCGCCGGGGCGCGGCGGATCACCGCGTTGACCGGGGCCGGGCTTTCCACCGCCTCCGGCATCCCGGACTTCCGCGGTCCGAACGGGGTGTGGACGCGGGATCCGGAGGCGCAGCGGCTCAGCGACATCAACTCCTACGTCGCCGATCCGGAGGTGCGCAGGAAGGCGTGGCGCAGCCGCGCCGAGCATCCGGCGTGGAGCGCGGAGCCGAACGCCGCGCACCGCGCGTTCACCGACCTCGCCGCCCAGCAGCGGTTGCGCACGGTGCTGACCCAGAACATCGACGGGCTGCACCAGAGCGCCGGGCTGGACTCCGGTTCGGTGCTGGAACTGCACGGTTCGGTTTTCGGCGTGGTGTGCCTGGATTGCGGCTCGACCGGCACGATGCGCGCCGCGCTGCAACGGGTCGCCGCGGGCGAGCCGGACCCGCCGTGCAACTCCTGCGGCGGCATCCTGAAGTCCAGCACGATCTCCTTCGGGCAAGCCCTGGACGCTGACGTGATCCGGTCCGCGCAGCGGGCGGCGCTGGACTGCGACCTGTTCCTGACCGCGGGCACCTCGCTGACCGTGCAGCCCGCCGCTGGGCTCGCCGAACTGGCCGTGCGGGCCGGGGCGGACTTGGTGGTCTGCAACGCAGAGCCCACTCCCTATGACGAGCTGGCCGCGGCCGTGCTGCGCGAGCCGCTGGTCGAGGTGCTGCCGGAACTGGTCGCCGTCCCCGCCACCGGCTCCGACGAGCCGCTGAGCACTTGGGGCGACCCCGGCACCTGGAGCTGAGCCCGCTCCGCTGCCCGCCCGGGCGGCTCGCCCGCGAAATTTTTGTTGGCAAGTCACGTGCCGGCGATCTGCGCTGCGCACAAGATCATTACCACCGCCGTGGTGTGCATGTTGTGCCGCAAGAGGTGCAAGTTACGAATTGCGAGCTTTGAGGTCGCATCGCAGAGTTGCTTCCGTCCTGTGCGCCGAATGGCGCAATGCCTGCAAGGCCGAACGGTCCAACGAGCCGTCGGCGACAGGAGGTGACGGCTCGTGCGGCGATCCCGACAGCTTTCCGGCGGGCTCCTGCTGGCTGCGCTGGTGGCGGTGAGCTGCCCGCCGGTCGCGGGCAGCACGCCGCCTCCACCGCGACCGGACGAAGGCGACCTGCAGGCGCAGCGCAGGAGCTCGAGCAGGAAGCAGAAGCCGAGCCCGAAGCTCAGAGCGAGGAGGTCGAAGAAGAGCCCGCAGCGGAAGAGCCAGAAGAGGAAGCA
>NZ_JAFRFW010000285.1:0-4190 GCF_017434145.1 Saccharopolyspora sp.
CGCATCGACGACCGCGTTGGTGTCGCTGCCCTCCCCGGCTTTGTCGCAGGCGTTCGGCCGACCCCGTGGCACCGCGAGTTCGCTGCAGCGGGAACCGGGCGAGTCGGCGCCTTTCCCGTCCGCCGAGCAGCCGCCCACGTTCTGGAGCGAACGCGGCGAGCACGATCCCTGGCGCAACCCCTCGGCAGGTGCGGTGATGGGGCCGCCCGCGGTCGCCGAGGGCTCCGCTGATTCCGACTCGGACCCGGCTCCCGGTCCGCTGCTGAGCGCGCGGGAGATCCTGTTCGGCCGCCGGGTGCGCCCGCGCGCGCTGGCCGCGCTGGGCGGTGTCGCGGTGCTGCTGGCCGTCGTCGGCGGCTTCGTCGGCCGGATCACCGCCGAGGAGGGCAATCCGCTGACCAATCCGGACGTGACGTTGTCCGAGGTGCAGCCGGGCGCGGACCGCCCGGCAGGCGCCGTGTCCGGGGTGGCGAAGCGGATCGTGCCCGCCGTGGTGTCGGTCGAGGTGCACGTCGGCGCGCAGGGCGGCTCCGGTTCCGGCGTGGTGATCGACGGCGACGGCTACGTCGTCACCAACAACCACGTCGTGTCGATGGCCGCGGACACCCCGAACGCGACCGTCTCCACGGTCTTCAGCGACGGCACCCGGGTGCCCGCGCGGATCGTCGGGCGCGACGTCAAGACCGACCTGGCGGTGATCAAGGTCGACGTGGCCAACCCGACGGTGGCGCAGCTGGGCAACTCGGGAAGTCTCGCGGTGGGCGATCAGGTCATCGCCGTGGGCTCGCCGCTCGGGCTGGCCAGCACCGTCACCACCGGCATCGTCAGTTCGGTGCACCGCCCGGTGCGGCTGGCCGGGGAGGGCAGCGACACCAACGCGGTCGTCGATGCGATCCAGACCGACGCAGCGATCAACCCCGGCAACTCCGGTGGCGCGCTGGTGGACGGCAACGGCGCGGTGGTCGGCATCAACAGCGGGATCCGCACGCTCGGCGAGAGTGGCGGTGAGGGCGGTTCGATCGGCCTCGGCTTCGCGATCCCGATCGACGACGTGCGCCGGATCGCGCAGGAGCTGATCCGCACCGGCAAGGCCAGCCACGCCGATCTCGGGGTGAACCCGAAGTCGGTCAGCGACGGCGTCACCGACGGTGCCCAGGTGCAGAACGTGCGGGACGGCAGCGCCGCCGCGGGCGCGGGCATCGGCGAGGGTGATGTGATCATCAAGGTCGGCGACCGCAAGGTCAGCACGGCCGACGAGCTGATCGTGGCCGTCGACCGGCACCGGGTCGGCGAGACGGTCCCGGTGACGGTGGTCCGGCAGGGGCGTGAGCTGGTGCTGAACGTGGTGCTGCGCTGAACGGCCGCGAAGCTGGGAAAAGTGGCGTTTCCACCGCCGTCCCCCGGGTGGGTAGGCTGGCGGCGGCGCACCGTCGCGAGGTGGCCCGTGCGCGGCGGAGCCGCTCGCGGCCGGGTCACTCGCCGGGTCCGCTGCGCAACCCGGTTGCGCGTTCGTTGTTGAAGCACTCTTGAGGCGAAGGGTGATCCGAGGTGTTCGAGAGCATCGGCTGGGGTGAGATCCTGGTCCTCATCGTTGCCGGCCTGTTCATCCTCGGCCCGGAACGGTTGCCGCAGGGCGCGGCCTGGCTGGGGCGCACCATCCGCCAGGTCAAGGAGTACGCGACGGGCGCCCGCGATCAGCTGCGCTCCGAACTCGGTCCGGAGTTCGACGAGTTGCGCAAGCCGCTGGAGGATCTGCGCGGCATCCGCGACTTCAACCCGCGCACGGCGGTGAGCAAGCACCTGTTCGACGGGGAGAATCCGCTGGATCCGCCGCTCAACGGCAACGGCAACGGCTCCAGTTCCGGTTCCAGCACGGCCAAGCCGCAACCGCAGCGCCCGCTGGACCCGGACGAACGGCCGCCTTACGACCCGGACGCCACCTGATCGACTGCGCTGGCTGCTGATCCGGAGCACGCAACCAGCACCGCAACGGGATTCCTACGAAACCGACTGCAGTTCGGGTTGAGACGGCTCGGCCGGTTGCGGTTTGCGCGCCCGCAGCACGGCGACCCCGGCCAGCACCAGCCAGCACGCGAGCACCAGCGTCATCCCAGGCCATCCCCACTGCGCATAGGCCATTCCGCCGAGCACTCCGCCGACGCTGCTGCCGCCGTAGTAGGCGAACTGGTACATCGCGGACGCCTGCCCCCGCGCCGACGGCGACGCCAGGAACCCGACCCAGCCGCTGGCCACCGAGTGCGCGGCGAAGAATCCGCCGGTGAACACCACGAGCCCGATCAGGATCACGACGATGTTCCCGGCGAGCAGCAGCGCCAGCCCGGCCAGCGCGGTGCCGAGCCCGGTCAGCAGCACCGGCTTGCGCCCCCACCGGTCGGCGAGCCGTCCCGCTATCGCGGAGGTCACCGTGCCCGCCGCGTAAGCCAGGAACGCCAGCGCGGCCAGCGCGGGCGGCACCGACAGCGGCGGCGCGATCAAGCGGAAGCCGAGCACGTTGTAGACCGCCACGAACGAACCCATGCCCAACGCGGCCACCGCGAACGGCGCGCGCAGCGCGGGATCGGTCGCCGCGGCGCGCACGCCGGTCAGCAGCGGGCGCCAGCGGAACTCCTGCCTGCGCTGGTGCCGCTCGGTCGGCAGCAGCAGCACGAACGCCACGGTGCACACCCCGGCGAGCAGCGCCACCGCGATCAGCCCGCCGGTCCAGCCGCCGAAGTCGCCCGCGACGCCGCCGAGCAGCCGTCCGGACATGCCGCCGATGGTGGTGCCCGCGACGTAGAGGCCCATCGTGGTGCCGAGATCACGGCCACCGGTCTCGTCGGCCAGGTACGCGGTGGCGACAGCGGCGATGCCCGCCACCGCGGCACCTTGCACGAAGCGCAGCACGACCAGCAGCGGGAAGTTCGCCAGCCACGGCAGCGCCAGCCCGATCACCTCGGCCACCAGCAGTGAGGTGACCATGACGCGGCGGCGCCCGAAGACCTCGGACAGCGTGCCGAGCGGTACCGCGGCCACCGCCAGCCCCAGCGTGCCCGCCGAGACCAGCAGCGCGACCGTTCCCGGCGCGAGCGAGAACGCCTCGGAGAACTGCGGCAGCACCGGTTGCGGCGCGTACAGCAGGGCGAACAGGGCGAGCGCGCCGACCAGCAGCGCCAGTCGGATGCGCCGGATGCGGCTCACGTCGGTTCCACTCACGACAGCGACCGTAAGCAGGGCTAATCAATGCGTCCAATGCACGAGTGACCGACAATCCATGCTGTGCCGCATGAATCGAGCGTTCCCCGGGAAGCCGCCCAGCTCGCCGCGCATCTGGCGCCGACGCTGGACCTGCTGCGCACCGTCGCCGCGGAGGGGCAACTCACACGCGCGGCCGAGCGGCTCGGCCAGCCGCAGCCCACGGTCAGCCGCGCACTGGCCCGGCTCGCCGAGCACCTCGGCACACCGGTCGTGGCCAAGCAGGGACGCGGCGTGGTCCTCACCCGCGCCGGAGCGCTGCTGACCGAAGCGGCCGAGGAGGCGATGCACGAGCTGGAGAACCGCTGCCGGGCGGTGGTCGAAGAACTCGACCCGCAGCGCGGGCAGGTCGTGCTCGGTTTCCAGCACACCATGGGCCGCGCGCTGATCCCGCAGCTGCTCAGCGAGTTCCGCGAGCACCACCCGAGCGTCCGCTTCGGCCTGGCGCAGGGCTCGCGGGACGACATGCTGGCGCGGATGCGCACCGGCCGGGTCGACCTCTGCCTGGTCTCCCCGGTCCCGTCCGGTGCCGAGTTCGAGGCCGCCGAGGTCACCAGGGAGGAACTGGTCGCCGTGGTCTTCGCCGGGCACCGGCTGGCCGGGCGGGACGACATCCGCCTGGCCGAGCTGGCCGACGACGACTTCGTCGGGCTGCGCCCCGGATACGGGCTGCGCCGCATCGTCACCGACCTCGCCGAAGCGGCCGGTTTCACGCCGCGGTTCGCGTGGGAGGGCGAGGAGGTCGACACCGCACGCGGCCTGGTCGCGGCCGGGCTCGGTGTGACGCTGCTGCCGAAGGCGCTCTCCGGCGCCGCGCCGGGCACCTCCGAGATCTCGCGGCACCCGGCGGCGCTCCGCACCCTCGGCGTGGTCTGGCCGGCGCGGCGCCCGCTCCCGCCGGCAGTCCGGGCGTTCCGCGTTCACGTGGCCGGGCGGTA